>CAZNTY010000363.1:0-8720 GCA_964576085.1 uncultured Undibacter sp.
ATTTCCGGATCGACGTCGGCGAGCGACTTCGGCGCCTTGAACGCCTTTGGCGCCGCATAATAGTAGATGTCCTGGTAGTCGATCTTCGGATACTCGACGCGCGCCCAGGTCGGCTCGCGCATGGTCAGCCAGCGGCGATAGGCCTCGAGCCGCCAGTTGAGCATCCATTCCGGCTCGCCTTTCTTGGCCGAGATGAAGCGGATCGTGTCTTCCGAAAGGCCCTTGGGGGCCTTCTCGGACTCGATCTTGGTCTCGAAGCCATATTTGTATTGATCGACGTCGATCCGGCGAACCTGATCGACGGTTTCCTGAACAGCCGGCACTCTTCCCTCCGCTCACGGTTGCAAGGACCGCGGGTTGGATTTGGCGGTTATGGTCGTTCCGAATTGCTCTCGAGCAACTCCTTGCTAGGCCGATGTTGCGGCCTGTGTCACAGACCTCGGGCTCCCGCCCGCTTTCTTAGAACCATTATTAGATAATGGCGAGACGACTTTCAGCCAAGCATTTAGCAGCAGTTCAGCATCATTTTCGGTCGTTGTCGGGCCCAGACTTATTCGAATCGCATTGATGGCGAACCGGTCCAGTCCCATTGCTGCAACTACATGAGATGGCTGCACTTTCCCGGATGAACAGGCGGCGCCCGACGACACCGCGATGCCGTTGAGGTCGAAGGCGATGACGGTGGTTTCGGCCTTCAGATCGGGCAGCGCGACCAGCGTCGTATTGGGCAGCCGGGGGCTTGTGGCGCCGACGATGATCGCCTCCGGGGTGGCCGCGCGGATGCCGGCCTCAATCCAATTCCGCAGCGATTCCATGCGTTTGGACTCGGACTCCTGGCCCTGCCGTGCGGCATGGGCCGCGGCGCCGAACCCGGCGATGGCCGCGACGTTCTCGGTGCCCGCACGCCGGCCCCGCTCCTGGCCACCGCCCTTAAACAGCTGGTCCGCGATATGAATATCGGCGCGACACACCAGCGCACCGGCGCCCTGTGGGCCGCCAATCTTGTGGCTCGACAGCGTCAACAGATCGGCACCCAGTTCGCTCATGTCGCATGCAATCCGCCCGGGGGCCTGGACCGCATCCACGTGGAGGAGCCCGCCGGCGCCATGCACGATGCCGGCCAGTTCACGGATCGGCTGGATGACGCCGGTCTCGTTGTTGGCGAGCATCACCGAAACCAGCGGCCGCGCGGCGCGGGCGATAGCCATTTCGGCGTGCTCGAGGTCCAGCCGGCCGTCCGGTGTCACCGGCAGCCGCTCGACGTCGGCGAACCGGCCGCCGCTCAGCACCGAAGGGTGCTCGATTGCCGAAACCAGCAGGGCGCCACGTGGCTCGCGGCCGCCGTCGGCCTCGATCGCCGGCGTCAGGGCCGACATGTTGGCCTCGGTGGCGCCGCTGGTGAAGGTGATCTGCGCGGGTTCCGCCCCCACCAGGCCTGCGACCTGCGCCCGCGCCTCTTCGATCAGCGCCCGCGCGGCCCGGCCCTCGCCATGCACCGACGAGGCATTACCGACGGCATCGAGCGCGGCCAGCATGGCATCACGCGCCTCGTCGCGCAGCGGCGCGGTCGCGTTCCAGTCAAGATAGGCGCGCGGGCTCATCGGTCCGGCCGCTCCAAAAAACTTGCTTTTTGCCCTGCGGGTCGTGTTAGAAAACCCGCGCGTTCGCGCGCGGACTCAGCGCCGACCCGAAAAATTGCAATAGTTTTCGACACTTAAGCGCCGCCGCCGATCCCGTCAAGCGCGGCCCGTCAGCATCGAGGCTCAAAGTTCATGCCTGAGGTCATTTTCACCGGCCCCGCCGGCCGCATCGAGGGCCGCTACCACCCGGCCCGGCAGAAGAACGCGCCGATCGCCATCATTCTGCACCCGCACCCGCAGTTCGGCGGGACGATGAACCATCCGATCATCTACCAACTCTATTATGCCTTCGTGCACCGGGGCTTCTCGGCGCTGCGCTTCAACTTCCGCGGCGTCGGCCGCTCGCAGGGCTCGTTCGATCACGGCCAGGGCGAATTATCGGACGCGGCCTCGGCGCTCGACTGGGCGCAGACCATCAACCCGGAAGCGAAGAGCTGCTGGATCGCCGGTTTCTCGTTCGGCGCCTGGATCGGCATGCAGCTCTTGATGCGGCGCCCCGAGATCGAGGGCTTCATCTCGATCTGCCCGCCGGCCAATCTCTACGACTTCTCGTTCCTGGCGCCCTGCCCGTCCTCGGGACTCATCATCCATGGCGACAAGGACGCCGTGGTGCCGCACAAGGACGTGACCACGCTGGTCGAGAAGCTCAAGACGCAGAAAGGCATCGTCATCGAGCAGAGGGTGGTGCAAGGAGCCAATCACTTCTTCGACGGCAAGGTCGAGGCGCTGATGGCGGGCGTCAATCAGTATCTCGACAAGCGGCTGGCGACGACACGGAAGCCAGCGGTGGCTTGAATGTGGTAGCGAGTGTGCGCGGCCAGCCGCGCGGCACAACGCCCGCTTGAGTGCTGCTTGTTATTTTTGTTTTGACGGTTTTTGCGCGCGGACGACCTGAATTTCCACGGGCCTGATCGAACGATTCGGCTTCCGTTTGGTCGCCTCATATCGCTCCTGCTTCGCCTCCATCGCGAACAGCATTTCGGTTTGCCCTTGGACGCGCTTGAGCATTTTTTTCGAGCGCGACGATGCGGCCGCGAGCCGGACAATCTCCGGCGGATCAAGCGTGCCGGGCAATTCGATCGGATGCGGCGAGAACAGTTGACCGGCAGTGACGATTTGCAATTTCGAAACTCGCCGTGAAGGGGGTCCGATCTCGCCCTCAGACAGAGCTTCTTTCTCCATCGCCGACGTCGGCGGGTCGAGGCAAACAAGAATTCCCACTTCCGCCTTTTCCCGCTGCACCACCGATTTCAATTTGTGTATGGCGTCCACGCCGACATGCTGGCCGCCTTTCACGGAAACAACAGCACGGTTCGGCTGCTCGATGCCGACCCGGTGATAGCGAATGATTCCGTCAATTCCGCCGTCGGCGCCGGGTTTTTCCTTGGGCAAGCCGCCAAGCATGAATACCGCCCATTTCTGAAATTCGAGCCAGTCGCGAGCGGCCAGGGCGCGGGCGTCGTCCTCATCTTTGGGACGGCCGAAGAGTTGATAAGTATTTTTGATTTGCGAACCGAAACACTTAACGAGGCGCCCTTCCACAACGTGGATGGCAAGATAAGTGACGTCGATGCCGATCCATTTCCGGCCAAGAGTTTGGGCGGCCTCTATTGCAGTGCCACAGCCGCAAAACGGATCGAGCACAACATCGCCCTCGTTGGATGACGCGCGAATGATACGCTCAAGAAGAGCGAGAGGTTTTTGCGTCGAGTAGCCCAGGCGCTCTCCATGGCGCTTTGAAAGCGGCGGAATATCCAGGATGATGTCCTGAATGGTCTGGCCTTCCATTCGATCAAAATATCGTCGGACGTGAGGCCAGCCGCCGCCATCGCCAGTCATCTCGACAAGGCCTTCGGCGGCAAATCGATCGAGCCACTGGTGCGGACTCAGGTCATCGTCTTGATCCGGGAATTCATCCTTTACAACCGAAGGAATTGCCCAGTGGCGGTGATGCGAAGAGGGGTCGAAGGCACCCCATGATCTGCCGCTCTCGCCATTCCGGATTCCGCTGCCCGTCAGATCGCTGAGGCGATAGAGACGTCCCTCTTTATCCGTATACTTATAATAGCGCCGAACATATTTTTCATCGTACGGCAGCAAGACCTTGTTCCAAGTGTACTGATCGGACTTGGAGACAAAAAGAATCGTGTCATGAATTGGCCCCCAACGCCGCGCGCTGTTGTGCGCGCTGGTTCTCTTCCAGATCACCTCGCTCCTGAAGTTCGAAACTCCAAAAATGCTATCAAGAAGAACCTTGAGATAGTGGCTCGCGGTGGCATCGCAGTGAAGATACAGAGAGCCGGTGGCCTTGAGCACGCGTTGCATCTCAATCAGGCGAACGCCCATCATCGCCAGGTAAGCAAGCATATTGCTCGCGGGAAAAACCCGTTGAAATGAGTCAAGCAGCACGCCTGCGTCCAGATGGCGCTCGGCCGTTTCGTTCAGGGCGCGTTGTGCGTCGGCGCCCCATGTCCACATGTCCTTGAATGCATGCGACTGGGCCTGCGAGTTGCCTCGCTTCGTTCCGTAGATCACACCGTAATCGGTTTTCGAATTGAACGGCGGATCGAGGTAGATAAGGTCCACGCACTCTGCGGGGATGGTCCGCAGCACGTCGAGATTGTCGCCGAAATATAGCTTGTTCACGCCGACACAGCCGGCAACGGGGCCGCCGACCCTCTACCACTAAGAGTAGAGTATATATATTATGCAACCTTTGGGAGTAGTTAACGAGAGCCGCCATCGATGCTGGCGGGACAAAAATACGTTCCGTGGTCGGATAGCCTCTACGCTCTCAACCGGCCTTGGGCGTCATAAGTAGGCGGCCGAACGTCGCCACGAACCCAAAGAACCCAACGCTCCATGCCGCCGCTGCCAGATAGAGCAGCGCGGTGATGTCCGGCTCCACGGCCGCGAGCACGCGCAACACGGCGGCGCAGCCGACCAGAAGATAAATCCCTTGCGTTGCGCCTGACGCGACCAAGGCCTGGCCGGTATGGCCGAGAGTCGCACGCGTCATCACGGCGAGCGTCATCAGCCCGGCCGCCCCGACCATCCAGGTATGGATGCCGGCGCTCGGCGGAACGACACCGATCGCTCCGCCGGCCGTAATCGCAAAGCCGAGCGGAATGAAAGTGTAGGCGACGTGGAGCACCAGAACCAAGCGGTCGCGCACGGTGCGGTCGCCAGCCCAGCGGGCAAGCCTTGCGGCCTGCAGCAACCCGGCCAGCAGAAGCAAGACGGCGACCACCGCGCCGTCCGGGTGCACGGCCCAAGCGACAAGCGCGACAGCGCTGGCGGCAATCGCGACAGCATCGAAACGACCGAACGGAGCCGGCAAACGCCCCGGATCCTGCCGCGCCAGCCAATTGCGCGTGAAGCTCGGAATGATACGTCCGCCGATCATCATGATTAGGAAAATGATCGAGCCGATTGCGACCCGCACGCTGATATCCGCAGCCCCCAGATGCGATTCGACGTGAAACGCCACGTTGGTCAACGCGAGCACGGACACCGGAATGAGCACCTTGAGATTCCGCCAGTTGCGGCCGTAAACGATCTCCCGCGCGGCCGCGGCCACGATGAGAAACAGGAATGCCGAATCCAGCACCGCGGCAGCACTCCAGCCGATTATCGCGGACGACGCGACGGCAAGACGACCCACGATCCAAACGCAGAACAGCAGCGCGAGACCTCGGCCCTGCAGGGGCAGCCGTCCGGTCCAGTTGGGAATCGCCGTCAAAAGGAATCCGGAGATCGCGGCGGCGAAATAGCCGAAAAGCATCTCGTGGATGTGCCAATCGATCGGGCCGAAGACCGTCGGCAACACCAGGTCGCCGAAGTAAAAAGGCAGCCAGAGCACGATCGCGAGCGCGCCATAGAACGCGCCGAACAGGAAGAACGGCCGGAACCCGTAAGAAAAAATCGCCGGCCCGGAATACCGACGCAGTCGGGGAACGGGCGTCATGACAGCTTCAATGTAGGCCTTGCCGAGCGGAATGCGGTGCGATTTTTTGTCACGATCAGAAAAAAGATGCGTCGCCGGTTCTGGAAAGCTATTCGATACCATGCCGGGCCTTTCCTGGACTCATTTAAATATGCTTTGCAACCCGAGAACGATAATAGTGTTTGGTTCACTGGGAGACCGTGATGTGGCCGAAAGTCGAGAAAGCTCTTCGTAACTGGCTCATCTTGGCGATCGGCTTCTGTTTCATTGCCGGCGCTTTTTTCATCGCCTCGCTGTCGGGCGGCGGAGTGACGGAACAGCCCGCTGCCGTTTCGCAAACCAGCGCCACCCAGGAAGCGCCGCAAGCTCCGGCGAATCAGCCCGCGCGCCCGGCACAGGCCAACAACGCTCACCCTGCCGCATCGGCTCCTCCGCAGGCGCCACCGCCGGCGCAGCATAATCATATCGCGGCAACTCCGCGGACCCAGCCGTCTCCTCCAGCACCTGCCTCGACCCCGCAGCAAGCGACCACAACGCCGACGCAGACGACGGGCGCGAGTGCCGAAACCCCGGGGCGCGGCGACCCGGCCGCCGGCCGGCTGGTGTTCCGGAAGTGCCAGGCCTGCCATTCGACCGAGCCCGGTAAAAACATGCTGGGTCCGTCACTCGCCGGGATCCTCGGCCGCAAGGCCGGCACCGAGGCGAACTACAACTATTCTCAGGCGATGAAGCAGTCGAACCTGACCTGGGACGTGAAGACGCTCGACGCCTACCTTTCCGATCCGCAAAAGGTCGTGCCCGGCAACAAGATGTCGTTCCCCGGCCTGAAGACCGAGCACGACCGCACCGACGTGATCGCTTTCATTACCGGACAGGCGCCTGCACCGCGCCAGGCAACCGCGCCACAGGCAGCGCAGCAAGCCGCGCCGACACCGCCGCCCCAGGCACCGCAAAGCGCACCGGGGTCCAGCATCGGCTATATCCCCGACGCGCGGTTCACCTTGCGTTCGGGAATCGCCGAAGGCCGCATGGTCTACCTCGGAGTCGGCGGCGCCATCGATGGCAAGGTCAATCCGGTTCTGACCGCGGTTGAAGGCCAGGTTGTGCAGCTCACCTTGATCAACGGCGAAGGTGCCGAGCACGACATCGTATTTCCCGATCAGGACACGCGATCACCGCGCGTGACGGGAAGAGGCGCGAGCACAACGATTGCGTTCCGCGCTACAAAGTCTGGCGACTTCATCTACTTCTGTAGCGTGCCTGGCCATCGTCAGGCCGGCATGGAAGGTCAGTTCATCGTCACCAATCGACCGCCCGCCCAGGTCACCGTCGAAGCCGACATTTCACGCGAGCCGACCGACCTGCCGCCGCCTTTGGCCAAGCGTGACCCGCAGACCGTCCGCGTCGACCTGTTGTCGGTCGAGGTGGAGGGCCGCCTCGCGGAAGGCACGACCTTCGGCTACTGGACGTTCAATGGCAAAGTGCCCGGCCCCTTCATCCGCGTGCGCGTCGGCGATACGGTCGACATCCATCTCAAAAATTCGGCTGACAGCTCGATGATCCACTCAGTCGACTTTCACGCCGCGACCGGGCCCGGCGGCGGCGCTGCGTCGCTCCAGGTCGACCCGGGCGAAGAAAAGTCGATGACCTGGAAGGCGCTGGTGCCCGGCCTTTACGTCTATCACTGCGCGACGCCGATGGTCGCCGAGCATATCGCCAACGGAATGTACGGCCTCATCCTGGTCGAGCCCGAGGAAGGCCTGTCCAAGGTCGACCACGAATTCTACGTGATGCAAGGCGAGATCTACACCGACCAGCCGTTCGGCCAGCACGGCAGCCAGGAATTCAGCGTCGAGAAGCTGCTGAGCGAGCATCCCGAGTATTTCGTCTTCAACGGCTCAGTGGGGGCGCTGTCCAAGCTGCATCCCTTGAAGGCGAAGGTCGGCGACACCATCCGCATTTTCTTCGGCGTGGGTGGCCCGAACTTCACATCATCCTTCCATGTCATCGGCGAGATTTTCGACAAGGTCTACATGCTTGGCGGCCTGACCAGCCCGCCGGTTGAAGGCGTCCAGACTGTGACGGTTGCGCCGGGCGGCGCCGTGGTGACGGAATTCAAGGTCGACGTGCCAGGGAATTACACGCTGGTCGATCACGCGCTGGCGCGCGCCGAGCGTGGCCTGGCGGGAATCCTGTCGGTCGAGGGGCCGCCCAATCCCGAAATCTATAACGGCCATGTCATGCCGGGGATGGGCCATTAAGATCAGGCCGCGTCGCCTTCCTCGATTGGCAGCCCGAGCAGCAGATAGCTCCACGACTTGCCGTGCGAGTCGAGATTGAGCGAGCTGTTGACGCCGCCTTCGAGCGCGTCGTGCAGCACGACGTTCAAGCCGCCGAGATGCGCGATCTCGTAGCGCTCGACCTCACCACGGATCAGCTGTGGAAACGCGCGCTTGATGCGCTCCGGCGTCAAAGCGCGCTTGAGCAGCGCGAAATCCGCCGGGTCATAGACCCAGACGTTGATGTTCGACGTGTCGCCCTTGTCGCCGGCACGGGCGTGGGCAATGTCGCGCACGATGCGCGGTGCGTTGCGGCTCATGCGACCAGCACCTCGACGCGCGGTTGGACCAGTTCCCGCGCGATCAACAGCGACTTGGTGACGACGCTCGGCACGATACTGCCACGATAGCCGCCGCCCCCGGCCGGCCCGCAGCACAACAAGGATTCGACCTCCCACAGGACGATTTCGGCCTGCTCGCGCGATGGCGAGCGGAACGCGACATGCAGGCGCACGTCCTGCGCATTGCTGGCGCGCAAACCTGCGGTCGCGAACAGCGAAGATACGCCGATCAGGTCGATCCGCAGGTTCGAGGTGATGCCGTGCACCAATTCCAGACGCTCGCGCAAAACCTCGGCCGCCAGTTCGCCGCGCGGCTGCGCCGCCGGCCCGGCATAGCTCACGCCGGCCTCGGCCAGAACCCCGGCATCGAACCCGACGGTCACCTTGAGGCTCGACGGCCGCGTCGTGCCGCCGGCGCCGGACACGCTGACACGATCGGGACCGGCCTGCGTGACCTGGACGCGGCTGAAATCGGCGGTGACATCCGGCGTGAGGTAGCGGGACGGATCGTGCA
>CAZNTY010000364.1:0-3684 GCA_964576085.1 uncultured Undibacter sp.
AACCCGCGCCACCTGCGGTCGGCGCGCCGCCCCCGCAAATGAGATCCGCAGAGAGCGAGCGGCCCCGGCGCGGCCGAGCCGCGAAAACCGGGCCGTCCGCGCCGCCACGGCGCGGAGCAACCGGCAGGCCCGGGCCGCTCGCGCGGCGCAGGTCCGGGCAGCACGGCAGGGCCGCTTCGGCGCCCGTTATTATGCCAATGCGCGGTCTGCGCGCGCCACCCGCATCGCCTACCGGCCCGCACGATGGGCCTGGCGCCATCGCTGGCGCGCCGGCTGGGTCGGCTGGTACGGCCCGATATTCTGGCCTTACGCTTACGCCGACATTTTCGGTTATGCCTTCTGGCCGTGGGGTTATGACCCCGGTTATTGGGACTATGCCTACGACGGCTTCTTCGACGGTGTGTACTACGGCGACGTCGGTCCAGGCCCCGAATACAGCGGCAGTTCCGCGACGGCTCGCCGCAGCACTCCGGCAACGGAAACGGCCGTCACGCAGCTCTGCAAGCAGCCCGGCGAGGGCCTGACCGCCTGGCCGACCGCGGAAATCAACAGCAAGGTGCAGCTCACCGACGAGCAGAAGCCGCTGTTTGACGATCTGCAGAACGCCAGCAAGCAGGCGGCCGACGCCTTCGCCGCTTCATGTCCGGGGGGCAACAATTTCGCCGCAACCCCGCCCGGCCGGCTGCAAGCCATGACAGCCCGCCTCGAAGCGACGTTGAAGGCTGTCGAGACGGTAAAGCCGGCGCTCGATAAGTTCTATGCTTCGCTGTCGGACGAACAGAAGGAGCGCTTCAACGAGCTCGGACCCAAGGAGAGCAAGACTGCGGTTGCAGCCCGTAAGCGCGCCGAGACGGAAGGCTCGGCCGTAAGCGGACAGAGCGCCTGTGGCGAACCGAAGCCCGGCTTGACCAATCTCCCGATCGAACAGATCCGCGAGTCGGTGAAGCCCACCGACTCGCAGGAGGCCAGCTTGAAGAACCTGGAGGACGCGACCGGCAAGGCGGTGTCGACCTTGCAGGCCGCCTGCCCGGACGAAACTCCGATGACCCCGACCGGTCGGCTCGATGCCATGGAGACGCGGCTGAAGGCGATGGTCGAAGCCGCCAACACCGTGAAGCCGGCGCTCGACGACTTCTACAACTCGCTCAACGACGAGCAGAAGGCCCGTTTCAATCGACTTGGCCGAACGCTCGCCACCGACGAAGATTGACACATCTTCCGCAGAGAACGACAGGGCGGCAGAAATGCCGCCCTCTTTTTTTGTCCACGGTGTAGACTCGAGCTGAGGAACACCATGGCCCGTCACACCTTCTTCTGTATCGATGCTCATACCTGTGGCAATCCGGTCCGCGTCGTTGCCGGCGGCGGCCCGCTGCTGCCGAATGTGCCGATGATCGAGAAGCGGGAGATTTTCATCCGCGAGCACGACTGGGTGCGACGGGCCTTGATGTTCGAGCCTCGCGGCCATGACGTAATGTCCGGCTCGATCCTCTACCCCTCGACGCGCGAGGATTGCGACGTCGGCGTTCTCTACATCGAGGTCAGCGGCTGCCTGCCGATGTGCGGCCACGGCACGATCGGCACCGTGACGGTCGCGATTGAGGAAGGCCTGGTGACGCCGCGGGAGCCGGGACGCCTTGCGATCGAAGCGCCGGCCGGCCGGGTTGCGATCGACTATGTGCAGAACGGGCCGTTCGTCGAACAAGTGCGGCTGTTCAACATTCCGAGCTATCTGCATGCGTCGGACGTCGAGATCGACGTGCCGGGCCTCGGCCCGCTCAAGATCGATGTAGCTTACGGCGGCAACTACTACGCCATTATCGAGCCGCAGAAGAACTGGCCAGGACTCGACGGCACGCCGGTCGGTGAGCTGATCCGCTTCAGTCCCTTGGTGCGCCGCGCTGCGCAGGACAAGGTCGCGCCGGTGCATCCGGAAGATCAGCGCATTCGTGGTGTCACCCACGTCCAGTGGTGCGACAGGCCGCGCAATCCGCGTGCCAATGCCCGCAACGCGGTATTCTACGGCGACAAGGCGATCGACCGCTCGCCCTGCGGTACTGGTTCCTCGGCCCGCGTCGCGCAGCTTGCCGCCAAAGGCCGGCTCAAACCCGGCGACACATTCGTGCATGAAAGCATCATCGGCACGATGTTCGACTGCCGCGTCGAATCCGAGGCGACAGTCGGCAACTACAGGGCGGTTCGTCCGAGCGTCGCCGGCTGGGCTCGCATCACCGGCCACAACACGATTTTTGTCGACGACCGCGATCCGCTGGCTCATGGATTTCAGGTCACGTGATGCAAAACTCCATAACGGGCACTCCCAAAGCTTCCGCGCTGACACCCTCCGACATGGACGCGGACTCGGTTGCCTTCATGGCCATGCAACCGCCGCCACCGGCCACGCCCCCAGGCCCGGAGATGGCGCGCGAGGCGATGCGGCGCGCAAGGCCGGTCAATCAGCCAGACCTGCCGCATGTCGCGCAGATCCGGGAATATCCCGCCGCCGGCCCAGCCGGACCCATCCCCGTCCGCGCCTATCGTCCGGTCGGCTCGTCGGTCGACGAAATTCTGCCGGTCCAAGTTTATTTTCACGGCGGAGGCTGGGTGATCGGCGACCTCGACAGCCACGACTGGGTCTGCCGCATGATCGCCAATGCGGCGAAAGGCGCGGTGGTCAGCGTCGATTACCGGCTGGCGCCGGAGCATCCGTTTCCGGCCGCGTTCGATGACGCGCTTGCCGCGACCAAATGGGTCGCCGCCAATGCCGCGATGCTGCGGACCGATCCGGCGCGCATGTCGGTCGGCGGCGACAGCGCCGGTGGCAACCTCGCCGCCGCCGTGGCAATTGCGCTGCGCGACGAAGGGACCATCAGGTTGCGCGCGCAGATCCTCGTCTATCCGATCGTCGATGCGACCCGGCGCTACGATCCGCGCTTCGACCAGGGTGTCGCCCTCACCGGCCCCGGCATGCGCGCTTACATTGCGCACTACGTGCCCGACGCGGCGCAGCGCAAGGATTGGCGGGTATCGCCATTATTCGCGCCGAGCTTGAAGGGGCTACCGGCGACGCTGGTGATCCTCGCCGGATTTGATCCGCTGCACGATGAGGGCGCCGCCTATGCGGCACAGCTCGAACGCGAGGGCGTGCCGACCATCGTGAAGCGCTATCCGGGCCAGATGCACGGCTTCCTCTCGCGCGGCAAGCTGCTGCCGCGAGCCTATGACGGGATCGCCGATATCGCGGCCGTCCTCAACGCGCACCACTAAAAACAAAGGCCCGCGCAGGACGCGGGCCTTCATGCAAACTGTGCCGGGCAGGCATTACTCCGCGGCGATGCGCACCTCGGGCGCGGCCGCCTTCACGTCCGCGGTAACGTGGTCTTCGAACTTCGCAAAATTTTTCTGGAACATGGCGACGAGATCGCGCGCGGTCTTGTCGAACGCGGCCTTGTCCTTCCAGGTCTTGATCGGGTCGAGCAGATGGGGCTCGACGCCGGGCACCGAAGTCGGCACCGCAAAGCCAAAATAGCGGTCGGTGCGGAAATCGGCATTCTTGAGCGAGCCGTCGAGCGCCGCCGACAGCAGCGTGCGCGTCGCCTTGATCGGCATGCGTCGGCCGACGCCGTATTGGCCGCCGGTCCAGCCGGAATTGACCAGCCAGCAGTCGGCCTTGTGCTTGCTGAT
>CAZNTY010000365.1:0-5167 GCA_964576085.1 uncultured Undibacter sp.
TCGCGCAGCTGGTCATCGCTTTTGGTGTTCTCGAGGTCGTAATAGATCGCGCGCAGGCCGAGATAGACGGCGGATTCGGGCGTGAACTTCTCCGGCGCGATGGTGAGAGCATCGAGCGCCTCGGCAACGAGCGGCTTGGCATTGGCGTCGAGCGCCAGAATGCGGCGCTGCTCGACCAGCGCGCGGGCCAGCGGCTTCATGAACAGCCGCTGCGGCAACGTCATCTCGCGCGGCTCGCTTTTGCCCTCGTTGCCGGCCTCGTCGCGGGCGGTCAGCGTCAGCAACACCTCGGAGCCGGCCCAGGGATGCTCCGAGAGGTCATGAATGGTCCGCCCGGCCCCGGCTCGGGTCCGCGCCTGCGGCAGCGACAGGTTGAACGTGGGCGCGTCGAACAGCGGTCGCGCCGGCGTGGCGTTCTCCGCCGACGGATCGGGCTTGCGCGCGAAGGTCGCGCGCGCCTGCACCACCCCGTAGTCGTCCTCCACCCTATAGTTAAGACGCAACGAGCCACGGGCTTCGCGTTCAGGATCTCCGATCAGCTCAATGGTCGGTGGCCGATCGGGAATCGCGCTGAATGCCCAGACGAGGTCACCACCGCCGACACCCCCCACCGCGGCACTGCCGTCACTGTTGATAACGTAGCGGCGCTCTTCGGCGCCGGGCGGCAACGGCGCTGGTGGCGTCTTGGCAGCCTCGAGACCGCCTTTAGCGACGACATCGACATGCACCTTGCCGGTCGAACGGATGACAAGCTGGCTACCGGCAGGCACCGCAATCGGCGCACCGTTTGGCTGCACCGTTTCACCCGGTCGCAAGCCCGGTAACATCACGGGCGCGCGACCAGTATAGACTGGAGGGTTGACCCAGGCGTCGACCCGGTAATTCGCAACGCCCACCACGCCGTGCCAATCCAAGGCGGCGGTGATCCGCTTGATGCGCTCGCCGGAGGCGGCGAAGAAGCTCGCAATCACCAGGAGCAGAACCAGCGCGCGGAATGCCATCGGATCGCGCAACGCCAACCGCGGCGAAGGCCAGCCGGCCTTAAGCTTGCGCGCGGCCAGAAGCGAATGCTCGATATGCGCGCGCCATAGCGCCTGCGAAACCGGATCGTCGCGATTGCCGGCGATGTCGTCGGCGACCGCCGTCGCTGGCCGATGCGGCTCGCCGCTGTTGCGGTCGAGTCGCCGTAAACCGTCGCGAGCGGGCGGAAAGCGCAGCAGTAACAGCGGCACGGCCGCCGCCAACACGACAATGGCAAAGACGGCGACGCCTGCGGCGCGCGCCAGCGGCGGCAGCACCAGCCATAAGCCGGCCCAGGAGAACGCCAAAAACAGACCCAGGGCGGTCGCCAGCGTCACCAGTACCGGCCACAGGCGCTCCCACAGGAGGCTGCCCCGCGCACGCTTCAGCGCGCGCGTCAGCGCCGCGCCGGCCGGCGTCACGACTTGAGGCGGTTCATCCCGAGCAGCCAATGATGGCTCCGTCGCCGATCCAGGAGAATCCTTCAACACGCTAGCATGGCGAAAAGGTCCGACCTATCCGGCCCTTATGCGCCTACAGCCAAGGCGGCATGCGATCGAGCGCGATCAATTGGTCGACTTCAAGGCGGGGCCGGACCACGGCCCATTCTGCGCCATTCACCAGCACTTCGGGCACCAGGGCCCGGGTATTATAGGTTCCCGCCTGCACCGCCCCATAGGCGCCGGCCGACATCACGGCCAGCAGGTCCCCGGCGCGAGGGAGCGGCAGATCGCGGTCCAGCGCCAGGAAATCGCCCGATTCGCAGACCGGCCCCACAACGTCGGCGCGGATGCGTGGCGCTGACGCGGCGGCTTCCCGCACCGGCCAGATCTCGTGATAGGCGTCGTAAAGCGTCGGCCGGATCAGATCGTTCATCGCGGCATCGACCACCACGAAGGTCTTGGCCTCCCCGGTCTTGAGGAGAACCACGCGCGTCAGCAGGATGCCGGCGTTTCCGGCGATCAGCCGGCCGGGCTCGAAGATCAACATGCAGTCGAGATCGCGCGTCGCACGTTTGACGATCGCCGCATAGGCCTCCGGCCGCGGCGGCGGCTCATTGTCGTCGCGATAGGGAATGCCGAGGCCGCCGCCGAGATCGACGTGCGAAATGGAGTGCCCGTCCGCCCGCAGCGCGCGCACGAACTCGGCGAGCAGCATAAAGGCGTCGCTGAACGGGTCGAGCTCGGTGATCTGGCTGCCGATGTGCATGTCGACGCCGGCCACCTTGAGGCCGGGCAGCTTCGCGGCGCGGGCATAGACCTCGCGCGCGCGGCTGATCGGGATGCCGAACTTGTTCTCGGCCTTGCCGGTCGCGATCTTCCGGTGCGTTCTCGGGTCAATATCGGGGTTGACGCGCACCGAGACGTGTGCCGCGCGGCCCTTGGCGGCGGCGATCGACGACAGCATCTCGAGCTCTGCTTCGGATTCGACATTGACGCACAGGACGCCCTCATCGACTGCAAGCGCAAGCTCGTCGGCAGTCTTGCCGACACCAGAGAATGTGATCTTGCTCGCCGGAATCCCGGCGGCCCGCGCGCGCCTGAGCTCACCGCCGGACACCACATCGGCGCCGGCGCCAAGCTTTGCCAGGGTCCTTATCACCGCCTGATTGGAATTGGCCTTCATGGCATAGCAGACGAGCGCGCGCACGTCGGCGAAGGCGTCCGCAAACACCCTGTAATGGCGCTCCAGTGTGGCTGTCGAATAGCAGTAAAACGGCGTCTTGACCGTTTCAGCCAGCGTGGCGAGGTTGACCGCTTCGGCATGCAGGACGCCGTCGCGATAGGCGAAATGATGCATTGTTGGCCCGGATTGACACGCTCAGTTGAGCAGGACGTCGATCGGCAGACTTCGCTGTGGCACGACGCGCGGCTGCGGTTTCGGCGGCCTCGACATCGGCGAGGTGATCGACCTTACGTCGGCCTCCTGTTTGGACTCCGGCTCCGCCGGAGTCGGCACGGCTGAAGCCGACGGCGGCAGATCGAGCCCGCTCTTGCGCCCGCAGCCGGCGACGCTCAGCGCCGCGGCTAGCGCGCCGGCAAGGGCAATGGTTGAAACGGCTCGACGCAGACGCAGCATGCGCGGCCCAATAGCAGGACCACAACGTGGCTTGAACCCTTTGAACCCTCGCCCACCGCTCATTTTCGCTCCTTGTCGAGCTTGCGCAGCCACTTTTTCGCCTGGGCGCGGACATTTTTCGGCGCGGTACCACCATAAGCGGTGCGGCTCTTCACCGAACGGCTAACAGACAGCACATTGAACACCCGCTCATCGATGCGCGGCTCGACTGCCCGCATATCATTGAGCGGCACCCGATGCAGGGCGACTCCGGCCTCGGCGGCTTTGGCAACGATCTTGCCGGTCGCATGGTGCGCCTCGCGGAACGGCATCTTCAGCTCACGCACCAGCCAGTCGGCAAGATCCGTCGCCGTGGCGTAGCCCTCGCCGGCCGCCTTCTTCATGCGACCGGAATCGGGCTCCATGTCGCGCACCATGCCTGTCATTGCGGCGACCGATAGTGACAGCGCGGCCAGCGCATCCATCACGCCTTCCTTGTCCTCCTGCATGTCCTTCGCATAGGCGAGCGGCAGGCCCTTCATCACGATCAGGAGCGCATCAAGCGCCCCGATGATACGTCCCGCTTTGGCTCGCACCAATTCGGCCGCGTCGGGATTGCGCTTTTGCGGCATCATCGACGAGCCGGTGGTGAACTTGTCAGAGAGCCGTATCAGCCCCACCAGCGGCGACGACCAGATCACGATCTCTTCGGCAAGCCGCGATAAGTGCACCGCCGCGATTGCAGCGGCAGCCAGCATTTCCATCGCGAAATCGCGATCGGAGACCGCGTCGAGCGAGTTCGCCATCGGCCGGTCGAAACCGAGCGCCTTCGCAGTCATCGCACGATCAAGATCGAACGACGTGCCGGCGAGCGCGCCGGCGCCGAGCGGCGATTCGTTGAGGCGCTTCCTGACGTCGGCCAGCCGACCCCGATCGCGCGCCGTCATCTCGACGTAAGCGAGCAGATGATGCCCGAACGTGACCGGCTGCGCAGTCTGCAAATGAGTGAAACCGGGCATCACGGTCGCGGCATGCGTCAGCGCCTTCTCGGCCAACGCCCGCTGGAAGCCGGCGAGCGCCGCATCCAGCATGTCGATCTGGTCGCGCGTCCACAGCCTGAAATCGGTCGCCACCTGGTCGTTGCGCGAGCGCGCAGTGTGCAGCCGTCCCGCTGCCGGACCGATCAGCTCCGAAAGCCGGCTTTCGATGTTCATGTGAATGTCTTCAAGCGCGCGCTTGAAGGAAAATGAGCCTTTCTCGATTTCTGACAGGATCGTGTCTAGACCTTGCGCAATCTTTTTCGCATCGTCGGCCGCAATGATGCCCTGCTTTGCGAGCATCTCGGCATGGACCTTCGATGCCGCGATGTCCTGACGATAGAGATGGCGGTCGAAATCGATGGACGCGTTGATATCCTCCATGATCGAGTCGGGGCCCGACGCGAACCGTCCGCCCCACATCTTGTTGCTCATGACACGCCTGCCGAAGCCTTAGACCCGCCCATGCCAGATCGATCAGAACAAGGCACAACAAACCCACCGCGCCGCCGCGCCGCACTCATTGCAGCGGCGGTTGTCGCCGGATTGGCCGTTGGCCTCGCGGGGGTATACGGGATTGGCGTCCTCAAGCCAAATGGCGACCCCGCCTGCCGGGCCAGCGCCGCGCTTTTGCAAAAATTAAAGCCCCTAGCGCGCGGTGAGGTCGCGGCGGTGAACGTGCCCGACCAGCCGCTGCTGGTGCCCGACCTCGCTTTCCGCGACGCAGACGGCAAGGCGCGGCACCTGTCCGACTGGCGCGGACGCACCGTGCTGCTCAATCTGTGGGCGACCTGGTGCGTGCCATGCCGCAAGGAAATGCCGGCACTCGATGCCCTGCAGCAGCGCGAGGGCGGCGCCGACTTCCAGGTCATCGCCGTGAACATCGACACCCGCGACCTGGACAAGCCGAAGAGCTGGCTCAAGGAGGTTGGCGTCAGCCATCTCGACTATTTTGCCGACCCGAGCGCCAAGGTGTTCCAGGACCTCAAGGCCGTCGGCCGCGCGTTCGGCATGCCGACCACGCTGCTGGTCGACGCGAAGGGCTGTGAACT
>CAZNTY010000366.1:0-1790 GCA_964576085.1 uncultured Undibacter sp.
CGGTGGCGCTCGGCTACCAAGCGATCATGAACGGCGACAGCGAGATCGTGGTCGCGGGCGGCCAGGAGTCGATGAGCATGGCGCCGCACTGCCAGCACCTGCGCGCCGGCGTGAAGATGGGCTCGTTCGAGATGATCGACACCATGATCAAGGACGGCCTGTGGGACGCCTTCAACGGCTACCACATGGGCAACACGGCGGAGAACGTCGCCAAGCAGTGGCAGATCACCCGGCAGATGCAGGACGAATTTGCGGTCGCTTCGCAGAACAAGGCGGAAGCCGCGATGAAAGCCGGCAAGTTCAAGGACGAGATCGCGCCGGTCACCGTGAAGTCGCGCAAGGGCGACGTCGTGGTCGATACCGACGAATATCCGAAAGCCGGCGTGACGCTGGAATCGATCGCCAAGCTGCGGCCCGCCTTCGACAAGGAAGGCACGGTGACGGCAGCGTCGGCCTCCGGCATCAATGATGGTGCCGCGGCGGTGGTGCTGATGAAGGCGAGCGAGGCGGCCAAGCTCGGCAAGACGCCGCTCGCGCGCATCGTGTCCTGGGCACAGGCCGGCGTCGATCCGTCGATCATGGGCACGGGGCCGATCCCGGCCTCGCGCGCCGCGCTCAAGAAAGCAGGCTGGAAGAAGGAGGACCTCGATCTGATCGAGGCCAACGAGGCGTTCGCGGCGCAGGCCTGCGCCGTCAACAAGGACCTCGGCTGGGATACCGCGAAGGTCAACGTCAACGGCGGCGCGATCGCCATCGGCCACCCGATCGGCGCGTCCGGCGCGCGCGTCCTGACCACGCTGCTGTTCGAGATGCAGAAGCGCAACGCCAAGAAAGGCCTCGCCACGCTCTGCATCGGCGGCGGCATGGGCATTGCGATGTGCGTCGAGCGCTAGCGAGACGCACCAGCAAAAAGGTGTTGAGCGATAGCGCCTATTTCGGTGTCATGCCGCGGACGCGGGCATCCAGTAATCACCGACATAGCGATAAATAACGCGCGCCTGCGTGTACTGGGTCCCCTCTTTCGCGGGGACGACACGGGAGTGTGCCGCCAGCGTCATGGCCGGGCTTGTCCCGGCCATCCACGCCTTTACAGTGACAGGAAAGACGTCATGCCTCGCACAACCGGGCGCGACTCGCGCGGACTCGGGATGGGCATGACGCGGACAGGGAGGAACGAACGATGTCACGGGTGGCCTTGGTGACGGGAGGCACGCGCGGGATCGGCGCGGCGATTTCGAAGGCATTGAAGGCGGCCGGTTACAAGGTCGCGGCGAACTACGGCGGCAACGACGAGGCGGCGCAGAAATTCAAGGCGGAGACCGGCATCCCGGTCTTCAAGTGGGACGTGTCGTCGTTCGAGGCGTGCAGCGCGGGCATCAAGCAGGTCGAGGCCGAGGTCGGCCCGATCGAGGTGCTGGTCAACAACGCCGGCATCACCCGCGACGCCATGCTGCACCGCATGAAGCCGGAACAGTGGAAACAGGTGATCGATACCAATCTCGGCTCGCTGTTCAACATGACGCGGCCGGTGTGGGAGGGCATGCGCGCGCGCAAGTTCGGCCGCATCGTCAACATCTCGTCGATCAACGGCCAGAAGGGCCAGATGGGCCAGACCAATTACTCGGCTGCGAAAGCGGGCGACATCGGCTTCACCAAGGCGCTGGCGCAGGAGAGCGCGCGTTCCGGCATCACGGTGAATGCGGTATGCCCGGGCTACATCAACACCGAGATGGTGCAGGCGGTGCCCAAGGACGTGCTGGAGAAGAATATCCTGCCGCAGATCCCGATCG
>CAZNTY010000367.1:0-2902 GCA_964576085.1 uncultured Undibacter sp.
CGCGCTCGTCGTCGCTCAGCCGCCGGCTCATGACGCCGGGTCGTGCCGCGACCGTGTGGACTTCTTGCTGGTCTTCGACGCGCTCTTGGATTTCGCGTCGGGCTTTTTCGCGCTGTCGGACTTGTCGTCCTTCTTGTTCGCGGCCGCCGGAATCTTGGCGGCCTTTTCGGCGGCCTTGTCGTCGCTCTTCATCGCCACCTTGGCCGACTTCTCGTCCTTGGCCGGCTTCTTTGCAACGGCGGCTGCCTTCTTGTCGGCAACCGGCTTGTCGTCGGTCTTGGCCGCAAGCTTGGTGGGCTTGTCTTTCTTCTCGGACTTTTTGCCATCGGCCGCAGCTTTCTTCGTCTCGGCAGGCTTGTCGTCCTTCTTCGCGGCGACCTTCGCCGCCTTCTCGTTCTTGGCCGGTTGCTTCGCTGAAACCGGCGCGACGGCTTTCGTCTCCGTGGTCTCGGGTTTGATCTCGGGTTTGGCCTCGCTCTTGTCGGCCTTGCTCGACAGCTCCTTCGCGGCCGCCTCCGCCTCCGGCGAATCCGCCGGGATGCCGTCGGACGTCAGGCTCGGCGGCCGCACCCGCGGCAGCGGGATCTCGTCATCGGACGCCGGCAGCAATTCGCGCGGCGCCAGCATGACGAACTTGCCGTAGTGACGGAGCCGGCCGGCCACGCTCTCCGCCTCGTTGCCGGCGCCGAAGTAAAGATCGGCGCGCGCCGGACCGACGATCGCGCCGCCGGTGTCCTGCGCGATCATCAGCCGCTTGAACCAGGTATCGGGCTTCAGCCCCTCGATCGGCAGATACGCCGAGATGAAGAACGGCGTGCCGTAGGTGTGCAGCTTGCGATCGACCGCGATCGAACGGCCGGGCGTCAGCGAGATGCCTTGCGCGCCGATCGGCTCCTGGTCGCTTTGCAAACTGGTCTGGCGGAAGAACACGTAGGACTTGTTGCGCCGGCGCAGCTCCTCGCCCTCTTTCGGGTTGCGCATCATCCATTCGCGGATGCGGTCCATCGACATCTCTTCCTTGGGAATGATGCCGCGGTCAATCAGCCAGCGCCCCACCGCGTAATACGGCTGGCCGTTGGCCGCATCGTAGTTCAGCCGCATCACCTGGCCGTCGTCGAGCCGCACCCGCACCGAGCCCTGAATCTGCGCGAAGAACGAGTCGATCGGATCCTTCAGCCAGCAAATTTCCAGATTGCGCCCGGAGAGCGCGCCATTGTCGATCGCGGTGCGATCGTAAAACGGAATGAGCTTGCGGCGGGCGGCGTGCTTCTTCTTTTTCTTCTTGGCGTCGCCGTCACCGCTTTCGCTCGTGGCCGCCGGTGCGGCACCAGCCACCGCCATGCGGCCGCCCGGCAGCAGCGACCGGGGTCTGCGGTAGAGCGGGCTGTCATAGCCGTCGGCCTGTTCGCGGAGCCCCTCGACGATCGGCTCGTAGTAGCCGGTGATGAAGCCGTCGCCGTCCGGATTGCCGAGCGGCGAGATGCGCACCGGACGGAAGTTCTGCTCGAAAAAGGCGCGCGCTTCTCCGGCCTTGTTGGTGTCCACTGCCGAGGTCTTCTGGCAGACCCGGAACAGCGCGCCGAACATCGGCTGATTGGCGGCCTGCTTCTCGTCGCCCTGCAGGATCGCGTTGCAGCTTTTCAGGAAAGTGGCGAATGCGGCGTCATGATCGTCCTCGGCCCAGCCATCGATCATCGCCCAGGTGATCGGCTCGTACTGGGTGTCGGGAAGCCTCAGAGGATTGCGCGCCAGCGCCGGAACCACTCCGGAGAGCGCGAGCAGCAGGACCGCGGCACCGGTCCGCTTCAGTCCTGCTCGGACTCGCGCCTTCGTCGATTTCATTGCCCGGCTTCGGTGGCGACCAGCTTCCAGTTGGGATCGCGCGAGGACACGTCGCGCGCGAAGGTCCAGACGTCGGTGACGTCGGTCACCTTGTCCGGGTTGCCGTCGATCACGCTGCCGTCCTTGGCGCGCGTGACCGAAACAAGTTGCGATTGAAAGCGCACCGTCACCTGCTCATTGCGGCCGCGCATTTCGGCCGCCGTGATCGTTGCGCTGTCGATCGAGACGAAGCGGCTTTCTACCTTCTCGCCGCGCTGCTCGCGATCCTTGATGGCCTGCTCGAAGCCGTCATAGACCTCGCGGCCCAGCAGTCCCTTGAGCTGGCGGCGATCTCCGGCCGCATAAGCGGTGACGATCATGTCGTAGGCGGCGCGGGCGCCGGTCAGGAAGTGCTTGGGATCGAACGTCTTGTCCTCACGCACGATGGCGTCGAGGCCGGTGGCCAGCGCCGAACCCGGCTCGGCGATGCCCTTCCAGCGATCGACCGGCTCGACCGGCTCCGACGACTTGGGCGAAGTATCGGGGGCACGGCCAGGCAGCGCGACGACCTTGTCGCCCGGCGCCGGACGGATCGTGCCGGGCGCCGATGAATAGGGATCGTACGGCGGCCGCTCACGGCCGGTCCGCTGTCCAAGCACGCTGCGCAGGCGCAGGAAAATGAACACTGCAAGCGCCAGAAAGATGATGGTGTAGATATCGAACACGTCTGGGCCTGCTCCCGAGGCGTTTGCCGAAATATCCTGACCGAACAGGGCAATTGCTAGGCCAACTGGGCCGCCCCGGCCGCTTCAGCGCTATTATTTAGGAACGCGACTGCAGCCATAAAGAGGCGCGTCTGTCGACACAGCCGGCGGATTTGCCTCGAAACCGACCATAAACGATCCCCGACCCTGCGCCAACCTCGCCGGCGGACTGAAATGCAAGCATGTTGAAATACGTTGCCATCGCTATCCTGTTGTTGCCACTGGCTGAAATCGCGGCCTTCGTGCTGCTCGCGGCGTGGATCGGCGTCGGTCCGGCGCTCCTCTGCCTGATCGGTTCGAGCCTGGCCGGCATGCTG
>CAZNTY010000368.1:0-4674 GCA_964576085.1 uncultured Undibacter sp.
TGATTCAGGCCTTCTGAACGCAGCCACTTTTGACAGTTTATCGCATCGACAGGCTGTGAAACAGCGGCGTCCCCGCCGAACGTAAGGCGGGAGCAGAATGATGCGCGCGATCCGGTTATCGGCCACTGCAGGACGCGTGCCGCCGCAGGCATGGTTCGGCGTCAGCGCCGTGTTCCACTACCTTGGGCCGTCCTTCGCCGTGCTGCTGTTTCCGGCGGTCGGCGTGCTCGGCGCGGCGTGGCTGCGGATCGCCTCGGCGGCCTTGATCTTCGCGCCGTGGACCAGGCCGTGGCGCACGATCCGGACAGCCGGGCCGCGGCTGCGGCTGCTGCTCTTCAGCCTCGGCGCCTGTCTCGCGATGATGAACACCGCGTTCTACCTCGCGCTCGACCGGCTGCCGATGAGCACGGTGGCGGCGATGGAATTTGTCGGCACCATCGGCGTCGCGCTCTATGGCCTGCGCACGGCGCGCAATCTCGCCGCGCTCGCGCTCGCGGTGGCTGGCGTCTGGCTGCTGCTCGACGTGACGTGGACGTTGGCGCCGTGGGGCGTGTTCTGGGCGGTCCTGAACGCCGCGCTGTTTGTCGGCTATATCGTGCTCGGCCACCGCATCTCGCAAAGCGGCGCCGGCGCCGGGGTCGAGCGGCTCGGCGCGGCGATGACGATCGCCTTCGTTGTCGTCATGCCGATCGGCGTCGTGCAGGCGATGCACGCTCTGGCGTCGCCGCCGCTGCTGCTCGCCGGCATTGGCGTCGGCCTCTGTTCATCGGTGGTGCCTTACGTCTGCGACCAACTCGCGATGTCGCGGCTGCCGCGCGCGAGCTTCGCGCTGATGCTGGCGCTCCTGCCGGCGACCGCGACGGTGATCGGCATCATCGTGCTGGCGCAGATCCCGGGCGCGCGAGACGGTGCCGGCATTGCGCTGGTGATGCTCGGCGTCGCGCTGCACAAGCCGGCGGACGCCGCGTGATGCGCGGCCGCTAGAACCAGCGCTCCTTGACGACGACAGTGTCGCCGGGCCGCAGCGGATAGTTGAGCGGCACCTGGCCGTGGATCTGCTGGCCCGGCGCGTTGCGGGTCAACTCGACCTTTTTCTTGTCGGCGCGCGGCGAGAAGCCGCCGGCGATCGCGACCGCCGCCTCCGCCGTCATATTGGCGACGTACGGATACTGCCCCGGATTGTTGACCTCGCCGAGGATGAAGAACGGCCGATAGGTCTCGACCTCGACCGAGACGTGCGGCTCGCGCACGTAACCCTGCTTGAGCCGCGTGGTGATCAGGCTCGCGAGCTGCTGCGTGGTGACGCCGCGCGCCGGCAGCGTGCCGACCAGCGGCATGTTGATGTTGCCGCCGGCGTCCACGACGTAGCTGTTGGTCAGCCCCTCCTGCCCGAACACCACAATGCGCAGCTTGTCGCCGGAATCGAGCGTGTAAGACGGCGTGTAGGGCGACGCCGACGCATAGCCGTAGCCATAGGCGGGCTGCGCGGCGGTGGGCTGCGACGCGGCGTAGGGTTGCGTCGGATAAGGCTGCGCGACGTAAGGCTGCGGCTGCGCGTAGGTGCCGGCGCCGTATTGCACGACGTACGACTGCTGCACCGGCTGCGGCGCCGGCGCGACATAGCCCGACGAGCGGCGCGCGGTGAACAGGCCGCGGTTGGGAATGTCGGCCTGCGGATTGTCGGCCGTGGATTGCGGCTTCTGCTGCGCGTAACTCTGCGCATAGCTCTGGCCGGCACCGCCCTGGCCGTAGAGCTCGAAGCCCTGCTGCGCCGGCTGCTGATATTGCGGAGCGCCGTAGGCCGGCTGCGGCACGGCGGTCGTCATATATTGCTGGCCGGTATTGGGATCGTAGACCATGTAGGTCTGCGTCGAGCGGAAGCAGCCGGAAACCGCCAGTGCCAACGGCACCACAATGAAGAGAGAGTGCGCTCCGCGCATCAGCGAATCCGCCCGACGGAATGGAGCCTGATTAACCCTTTTTATAGTTAACAAAGTGTGAGCGGCGCTCTCGCCCGCCAACGAGCGGCCCTCGGATCAGGTCCGGGGCACGCTCTTTCTGCAAAGCGGGAGAGGTGGCGAGGTCAATGCGCCGCCGCGGCAACCCCGGTGCCGATCGGGCAGCTCACGCCCGTGCCGCCGAGCCCGCAATAGCCGAACGGATTCTTGGCGAGATACTGCTGGTGATAGTCCTCGGCGAAGTAGAACTCGCCCGCGTCGCGGATCTCCGTGGTGATCGGCCGGTAGCCTTTCTTCTTCAGCTCGACCTCGTACATGGCCTTCGACGCCTCGGCGGCCTTTTTCTGCGCGGCGCTGAAGGTGTAGATGCCGGAGCGGTATTGCGTGCCGACGTCGTTGCCCTGGCGCATGCCCTGGGTCGGGTCGTGGTTCTCCCAGAAGGTCTTGAGCAATGTCTCGTAGGAGATCTTGCTCGGGTCGAACACCACCAGCACCACCTCGTTGTGGCCGGTGCGGCTGCTGCAGACTTCCTCGTAGGTCGGATTGGGCGTATGGCCGCCGGCATAGCCCGCCGCCGTGACGTAGACACCCTCGCCCAATTCCCAGAATTTCCGCTCGGCGCCCCAGAAGCAGCCGAGCCCGAACATCGCCTTCTCGCTGCCGGGCGGATACGGCCCCTTCAGCGGATGACGGTTGATGAAATGCTCCTCGGCGGTGGGGATCGGCGTGGCGCGTCCGGGCAGCGCGCTCTCGCGGCTGGGCATGTCGAGCGATTTCTTGAAACCGAACATCGTCGTGTTCTCCTCAATCGCATGCTGTCGTGGCCCCAATATAAGAGCGCGACAGGCCGGGCGCATGTCACGTTCTCTTGTCCCGGATGCGGCGCAGCACGAAGTGTTGCGCCGCCGATCCGGGACCTTACCAACCGATGCATGTGCGACGGTCCCGGGTCCGCAGCGCACCGCTCAATCGCGCTGCGCTGCGCCCGGGACAAGATCAGCGCGCGTAACCGATCAGCGGCCGCTTCTTGCGCCCGAGCAGGATCAGGATGACGCCGAGAGCGCCGAGCACAGCCCAGCTCGGCGCGTTCAAAAACGAGACGAACACCGGGTCCCAGGCGAAATGGCCGATCCGGCCTTCGATCAGCGGCCGCAAGGCGGCCAGGCTCGACGCATTGATGATGTCCCAGAGGCCGCGGACGCTGGTGATGAAGACGGCATTACCGGCAATCGACCGGGTGCCGTCGTAGATCACCAGCAAAAAGGCCGCCGCCAGGGCGAAAAAACCGACGCTGCGAAACAAGAACCGGATCATTATGAAGGTGCTTTTGGTAGACCTATCGAATTAGCGCCTGGCGTCGTTTCGTTCAATGTGCCTTTCGGCACGGCAGCCAGACCCTGCCTTCGCTTGAGCTCGTGCGTCCCCTTCCGCTAACGTCGCCCGCGACCGCCGGATTCCTCAGGAGTATCAATGTCCGCCAAGCCCCCGAAGGCTCATCGCCGGCCGACCTTTACCGACCAGGAAGCCTTGCAATTCCATAGCGTCGGCCGGCCCGGCAAGCTCGAAGTCGTTGCCACCAAGCCGATGGCAACGCAGCGCGACCTGTCGCTCGCCTATTCGCCGGGCGTCGCAGTGCCGGTGCTCGCCATCGCCGAAGACGAAGGCAAGGCCTACGACTACACCACCAAGGGCAATTTCGTCGCCGTCGTCACCAATGGCACCGCGATCCTCGGACTTGGCGATCGCGGCGCGCTGGCGGCGAAGCCGGTGATGGAAGGCAAGGCGGTGCTGTTCAAGCGCTTCGCCGACATCGACTCGATCGACCTCGAGGTCAACTCAAAGGACCCCGACGAGATCGTCAACTGCATCAAGCTGCTCGGCAAAGGCTGGGGCGGCATCAACCTCGAAGACATCAAGGCGCCGGAATGCTTCGTGATCGAGCAACGGCTGCGCGAGCTGCTCGACATCCCGGTCTTCCACGACGACCAGCACGGCACCGCGATCATCGCCACCGCGGGCCTGCTCAATGCGCTGGAACTGACCGGCCGCCAGATCGAGAACACCAAGTTGGTCTGCAACGGCGCCGGCGCCGCCGGCATCGCCTGCCTCGAGCTGCTGCGCGCGATCGGCTTCCGGCCCGAGAACCTGATCCTGTGCGACACCAAGGGCGTGATCTACCAGGGCCGCAAGGACGGCATGAACCAGTGGAAGTCGGCCTACGCGGTCAAGACCGACGCGCGCACGCTGGCCGACGCGCTCAAGGGCGCCGACGTGTTCTATGGCCTGTCCGCCAAGGGCGCGGTGACTAAGGAGATGGTCGCCTCGATGGCGGATAAGCCGATCATCTTCGCCATGGCCAATCCGGATCCGGAGATCACGGTCGAGGAGGTCGCGGAAGTGCGCGACGACGCCATCATGGCGACCGGCCGCTCGGACTATCCGAACCAGGTCAACAACGTGCTCGGATTCCCGTACATCTTCCGCGGCGCGCTCGACGTGCGCGCCTCCGCCATCAACATGGAGATGAAGATTGCCGCCGCCCGCGCGCTCGCCGAGCTCGCCCGCGAGGACGTGCCGGACGAGGTCGCGGTCGCCTACGGCACGCGGCCGAAGTTCGGCCCCGACTACATCATTCCGGTGCCGTTCGATCCGCGGCTGATCCACGCGGTGCCGCCGGCGGTCGCCAAGGCGGCGATGGACACCGGCGTCGCGCGCA
>CAZNTY010000369.1:0-3270 GCA_964576085.1 uncultured Undibacter sp.
GCACCAGCGGGTGCAGGTCGAAGCCGAGCAGGTGCTGCGGCCGCAGGATGCCGAGGCCGAGCGGGCCCTCGGTCAGCAGCCGCTCGCCGACGATGCCGACGTCGGCGAAGCTCGGCAGCAGCAGCGTATAGGCCCACACCAGGGCGCCGGCGATCATGCCGGCGATCGCGCCCTTGGCGGTCGCGCCGCGCCATATCAGGCCGCCGAAGAAGGCCGGCGCCAGTTGTCCGATCGCCGCCATGGCCAGGATGCCGATGGCGGACAGCTGGGCGTCGCCGGCCGAACGGTAATACATGTAGGCGAGCGTGAGGATCACGAAGATGGCGAGCCGCCTGACCATCAGCAGCAGCTTGCCGACGTTCTCCCGGCCGCTGATCAGCGCCTCGCGCCGCTGCAGGACCAGCGGCATCACGATGTCGTTCGAGATCATGATCGACAGCGCGACCGATTCGACGATCACCATCGCGGTCGCCGCCGACAGCCCGCCGACGAAGGCGGCAATGGTCAGGAGGTTGGAGCCGTTCTGCAGCGGCAGCGCCAGCACGAACATGTCGCCGTCGACGCCGCCGGGCGCGAACCTGAGAAGGCCGGCGACCGCGATCGGCACGACGAACAAATTGATGAGCACCAGATAGAGCGGGAACAGCCAGCGCGCGCGGGCGATCTCCTGCTCGCCGTGGTTCTCGACCACCGTGACGTGGAACTGCCGCGGCAGCAGCAGGATCGCGAAGAACGACAGCACGATCGAGACGACCAGCGTATCGGTGCGCGGCGTGCTCTGCAGCATGCCGGCGATCGCGGGCCTCTGCATGGCCTGCCCGAACAGGGCCGCCGGCCCGTCGAAGATCCAGAACGTCACGAAAATTCCGACGGCGAGGAACGCCACCAGCTTGACGATCGACTCGGTCGCGATCGCCAGCATCAGGCCGTCCTGGTGTTCGGTGGCGTCGATGTGCCGCGTGCCGAACAGTACGGCGAAGGCCGCCATCAGCAGGGCGACGAACAGCGCGATGTCGCCGAGCACCGGCTGCGACGGCGCGGCGTGCGGAACGTAGGCGATGACGGTCTCGAGCGAGGACGACACCGCCTTGAGCTGGAGCGCGATGTAGGGAATGGTGCCGATAATCGCGATCACGGCCACGGTTGCCGCCACCGCCTGGCTCTTGCCGTAGCGCGCGGCGATGAAGTCGGCGATCGAGGTGATGTTCTGCGCCTTCGCCAGCCGCACCACCCGCGCGATCATCGGCGTGCACAGCCCGATCATGATGACCGGGCCGATATAGATCGCCAGAAATTCATAGCCGTTGTGCGAGGCGGAGCCGACCGAGCCGAAGAACGTCCACGACGTGCAGTAGATCGCAAGCGACAGCGGATAGATCAGGAGCCGGGTGCGCCGCGTGGCGCCAAGATTGCTGCTGCCAAGACCGCCGCCGCCGAGACTGCCTCCAAGGCTGCCGCCGAGACTGCCGCCAAGACTGCCGCCAAGACTGCGCCTCCGTCCGCTGATGCGGTCGCCATAGCTCGCCACCAGGAACAGGAGCCCGATGTAGGCGAGCGCGACTGCGACGACGACCCAGCTTTGCAGCATGCCGTTACCGACCTGACCACCGATCCGCCCCCAGGGGCGGCACCGCGCCCGGCGCGCCGGACGGCCCCGTTATTTCAAACTTTGGCGCGGGGCGCACCCCTCCCGGTGTTTCATCGTAACATATTGGCACAGCTTGCATATTTTCGCGAGCGGGGAGCGGCAGCGTGGCGCGTCTCGCCGCGGCGGCGAAGGGCAGCACTGCGCAATCGGCATTTGACGTGCCTGCCGCTCCGGGCCATTGATCGCCGGCACGCCGCGACCCTGACTCGAGCCGCGTGCTCCTGCCGCGAAAAGCCCCGCGACGTGCCCCTTCTTCTGACCTCCGACAAGCACCGGCTGCTCCTGCATTTCGCCGAGACGATGGCCTTCGCCACCGCCGGCGGCGCGCTGCTCGGCGAGATCGGCATGCCCGGCGGCTGGCTGTCGGGCGCGATCCTGTTCGTGGCCGTCGCGGCGCTCGCCGGGCGGCCGATGTATGTGCCGATGCGGCTCAACCGCATTATCTTCGTGCTGATCGGCACCTCGCTCGGCGCGGTGGTGACGCCGGAGACGCTGCACGGCGTCGCGACCTATCCGCTGAGCATCGTCGTCTTGCTGTTTTCCATGACCGTCGTGGGCACGGCCGGCGCCGAATACCTGCGGCGCGTCCACGGCTGGGATCGCGTTTCCGCCTTTCTCGGCGCCGCGCCGGGCGGGCTGTCGCAATGCGTCGCGGTCGGCACCGAGCTCGAGGCCGACGTGCGCGGCATCGCCATCGTGCAGACGCTTCGCGTCTTCACCATCGCCATCGGCCTGCCGACGATCCTGACGCTGCTCGGGCTGGTGTCCGGCCCGCCGCGCAGCCTCGGCGGCACGCTCGATTTCGCCCGGGTCGACGAGCTTGCGATGCTGATCGGGCTCTGCACCCTCGGCGCGATCATCGCCTACAAGGTCCGGTTCCCGGGCGGCCTGCTGTTCGGCGCCATGCTGAGCTCGGCGCTCCTGCACGGCAGCGGGCTGTTTCATGCCGTCATGCCCTGGTGGGTGGCGAATGCCGCGATGGTGACGCTCGGCGGCATCACCGGCTCGCGTTTCGCCAACACGCCGCTCACGCTGCTGGCGCGCTATCTCGGCGCCGCGGCCGGCTCGTTCATTATCTCGGTTGCGATTGCCGCCGGATTCGCCGCCACCTTCGTCATCGCGGTGTCGGCCCGCGTCGCCGACGTCATGCTCGCCTACGCTCCCGGCTCGGTCGACGTGATGATGCTGCTGGCGCTCGCGCTCAACACCGATCCGGTCTATGTCGGCGCTCATCATCTGGCGCGCATTTTCCTGGTGTCGCTGACGATGCCGATCGCCGCCAAGCGCGCCGCGCGGCTCGAGCAGAAGGTGATCGACGACAGCAAGCTGCCGCCGCCGACGCCCGACGACGAGGACTGACGCTACCCCGCGACCTCCGCGGCGATCGCGCCGTTGAGCGCGGCTTCGAGCCGTTGCAGCGCCCGCGCGACCGGCACGGCATCGACGATGCGATGGTCGAACATCACCCGCACGTCGATCGTGCCGTCGTCCGCGAACGGGCCGTAGCTCAGCACCGTCGGCAGCGGCGACACCAGGTTGAGCAGCGCGGCGCCGTCCGACGCGACCGTGGTGACGCCGAACGTGCCGTAATAGTCGAAGCGGGCCTGCGGCAGCAGGTAGCC
>CAZNTY010000370.1:0-6767 GCA_964576085.1 uncultured Undibacter sp.
CTGTAGATTGCGCCGCTCATGCAGGATCCCGATGGCCTGCAAATCCTCTCTGGCCTTGGGCGACCAGACAACGCGCTTATCGTTCCGAGCCATGCCCGGAACGGCTCTGCTTCAGCACGCTCTCAACGGCTAGCTCTTCGCCCAGGCCGGAATCCAATTCGCGGATTCCAGCTTCGACCTCGCTGCGCAGTTGCGCGAGCGTGTCAATCTGCAACAGCAGCTCGCGGCCGCGTTGCTCCTGCGCTGCTTCCGGCAATGTCACTGCTTTGCTGATCGCCAGTTCCAACGTCTTGACCATGCCAAGCAGCCTATCAAATTGTTTTTCTCAGGTTGCGGCATGAATTGACAGTGTCAGGCCGCCGGCGCCAGCGCGGCGCGGGCCTCGGCGCGGATGCGCTCGACCATCGAGCGCAGGCCATTCGAGCGCTGGGGCGTCAGGTTCTCGCGCAGGCCGAGGCGATCGAATATCGCGAGCGCATCGGTGTCGAGAATCGTCTTCGCTGGCTTGCCGGAATAGAGCGCGAAGAGGATGGCGACCAGCCCGCGCACGATATGAGCGTCGCTGTCGCCCTCGAAAGTCAGGACCGGTCCGTCCGGACCATCCGGCTTGATATGCGTGACCATCCACACCTGGCTGGCGCAGCCCTGCACCTTGTTGGCGTCGATATGCGCGGCCTCCGCCAGCGGCGGCAAGCTGCGCCCCAGCTCGATGACATAGCGGTAGCGGTCGTCCCACTGGTCGAGCAGGGCGAAGTTGTCCTCGATCTCGTCAATCGTGGTCGTCGTTGCGGTCATGCGCCCGCTATATAAGCGGGGAATAGCTGCTCGTCATGCCCGGCTTTATGCCGGGCATCCACGCCTTTCTTGCCGCAAAGGCGTGGATGGCCGCGACAAGGCCCGGCCATGACAGAAGAATATAACAGCGGCTGTTAGACGGAAGGCCTTGCGGCGCGCGCCTCGCGGCGTGGCGGCAGCGGAACCGGCGCGTGCCAGTTCGGCGCAAGATCGGCCGGCGTCAGCGTGCCCGGCGCCGAAACCGCGATGGGCTTGCGGACATTGGTGTTGGGCGCATCCTTTTCAGTCAGCCGGGACGACACGATTTCGTAAAGCGTGCGCGCGCCGGCTTCCGCCTTCTGGCCGATCGCGACAGCAACCTTGCCGCCGACAACGCAGGCCTGCGGCTGGCGATCGCAGAAGCTGCGCATGTCGGATACGGCGGCGCTCGCCGCCGACACCGCGCTTGCGGCGTCAACCTGTGGCTCGGTGGCGTTGTCGCGGCCGCTCGGGAGCAGCACGCAAACGACGCCCAGCCAGAATGCCATCCGCAACAGGAAAAACATGACCCACCCGTCATCATCCCCTGGCGGCTTTTTCACCGCCTTTGATGCAAACCGTAACAGAAGCGGCTGAAGCTGTCGTTGGTTCCCATGCGCGAATGCGAGGCAAGTTTTCGTAAAATTTGACAGTACGGCATTTAGCTAAAATTGAATCGATTGCGGCAAAGCACGCTGTGACGGCCCTTCCTGCGGCATCGTGGTCAACCGTTTCTAAACAGGGGCCGGGACACCACGCCGGCCCTCCATTCCGGCAACCGAAATTTCACCATGCTCCCCGATTGCGCTACCGCGAACATGCAAAAACGCCGCTGGATTGAGCCTGTCGCGTCGCGCCGGCCCGCGGCTTTAGCGTTCATTTAAGTCGCCATCCCATAAAACTTGCAGACAAATAAAGGGGCGCGTCTGGTCAAGACGTGGACAGGGACGGTGAGTGTCCTCACGTCAGTGCGGAATTATCTCGACACGCTGGTGCATCCGGCCGCGCGCGGCGATGTACTGACGGCGGCGCGGCATCGTGCCTTCATCGCGCCGCGCCTGTTCGGCAGCTGCATCGCGCTCGCCGTGGTTCCGGTCTACCTGGCGCTGCGCGGTATGCCGACGGGACTGGAGGTCGGCGTGTTCGGCTGGCTGATCGTGCCGATCCTGCTCGCCGTCTATCTGTCCCGCACCGGCCGCTACGATAGCGCCAATATCCTGTCCGCGCTCGCCTTCACCGTGCTGATCGCGTTTCTATCCTGGCGCACCGGCGGCGTCGGATCTTTTGCCGCCATCTGGCTGGTGCTGGTGCCGATCGAGGCGGCGCTGTCGGCGTCGCGGCGGGTGGTCGCGCTTGCCGCGATCTTTGCGCTTGTCGCCGCCGGCATCCTGATGCTGGCCGGGCCGGACCGTCCGCCGTCGGCGGAGATTGAAACCGGCGCGCTCGCGGCGCTCGGCGTGGTTTCGGCCTCGCTCTACGGCACCGGTCTTGCGCTCGGCGCGGAATCGCTGGCGCGCACCGGGCTGTGGCTGTTCTACGCCGAGGAGAGCCGCTACCGCCTGCTGGCGCGGCACATGACCGATGTGATCTCGCGGCACGGCCGTAGTGGCGCCGTGCTGTTCATCTCGCCGGCGGCCGAAGCACTGTTCGATGCGCGCGCCGAAGAGCTGATGGGCCAGGGATTGTTCGACCGGGTGCATGTCGCGGACCGGCCGGCCTATCTCAGCGCGCTGGCCGCCGCGGCGCGCGGCGAGACGCGGTCGCTGGAGTTCCGCGTGCGCAGCGGCGGGACCGGCCCCGCGGGCTTCACCTGGGTCGAGATGCGCTGCCATCCGCTGGAGCAGCCGGCGCCATCGGCGGTGACGCAGGAGTGTGAAGTGGTTGCGGTGCTGCGCGACGTCAGCGACCGCAAGCGTCAGGAGCAGGCGCTTGAAACCGCGCACGCCGAGTCCGAGCGCGCCAATGCCGGCAAGAGCCGTTTCCTTGCCACCATGAGTCACGAGTTGCGCACGCCGCTCAATGCCATCATCGGCTTCTCCGAGATGCTGTCCAATGACGGAATCGAATTGTCGGGCGCGCGCCGCGCAGAGTACGCCAAGCTCATCAACGATTCCGGACGACATCTCCTGTCGGTGGTGAACGGCATCCTCGACATGTCCAAGATGGAAAGCGGCAACTTCGAGATTACGCCCGAGCCGTTCTCGCCCGTGCCGGTGATTGCCGGCTGCTGCGATCTCCTGACGTTGAAGGCGCAGAATGCGGGCGTCACGCTGGCGATGCAGGTGCCCGATGACCTGCCGGATATTGTCGCCGACCGGCGCGCGCTGAGTCAGGTCGTCATCAATCTGGTCTCGAACGCCATCAAATTCACCGATCGAGGCGGCCGCGTGACCGTATCTGCGGTCCGTGACGGCGCCTTTCTCCTCGTTTCGGTGGAGGATACCGGCGTCGGCATCGGCGAAGACGACCTGCCGCGTCTCGGCGAAGCGTTTTTCCAGGCCCGCGCGTCCTACGACCGCCGTCACGACGGCACCGGCCTCGGCCTGTCGATCGTGAAAGGTCTGGTCAGGCTCCACGGCGGCACGACCGATATCCGCAGCCGTCTCGGCGAAGGCACCCGCGTGAGCGTGCGGCTTCCGCTCGACTGCGAAGGCAGGCGGCCGCCTGCGGTGCCGATCGTGCTCCAGCCAAAACCGGTCGAGAAACCGCATCACGCGGTCCAGCAACAGGTGAGGAAACGTGCCTAGCCGTCAGAACGCCCGTAACAGGATGACATCGGCCGCGACGATGGCTGGGCTCATCAGCCGCAATCCGCGCGAGTCGGTCTGCCTCTTCGTCGCCGCCGCGGCCATCGCGATGATCTTCGTCAACGCGCTGTTCCTGCAGCCGGGCCCGCACCCGGCGCCGATCTTCGCGCACCGGCCGATGCCGCCTCCGGCGCCGGCGCCGGCACATCCTGTCGCCGCGGTGCCGACGCCGCCGGCGCGTATCGACATTCCGGCGCACAAGGGCCGCGCGAATGCAACGGCCGAACCGGCGCGCAACGATCCGATCGCCCAACTGCTGGCGCCGAGCAACCGCATCATCGCGGTGCAGCGGACCTTGACCGAATACGGCTACGGCCAGATCCGGCCGACCGGCATCGTCGGTCCCGATACCCAGGAGGCCATCAGGAGATTCGAGCGCAGCCGCAAGATGCCGGTGACGGGCGCTCTGTCCGATCAGGTCGTGAAGGCGCTGTCGGAGATGAGCGGCCGGCCGCTCGACTGATACGGCCAATATGCTACGCGGGATCCGGGCGATCCGGCGCGGGGCGTGGCGATGCGGCTGAAATCGGCGATCTGGTTCGCGGCCGATCTGCTCCGCTGCAACGTCGCGGGCGCCTTCGCCGCGGTGCGCCGCCGCGGCGCCGAGGAGGCGGGCGCGGTCTTCATCAAGCTCAATCGGCTCGACGGCACCGCCACGCTCTATGGCCCGGCGCCGCAGACCGCGTTCGACGATGCGCGGCCGGCGGACCGCGCCTTCGTCGCGGTGGTCGGCGCGCCGCAGCCGGTGGCGGAGGCCGAGGTCGAAAAATTCCTGGCGCGCGAAATCCGCTTCGATCCGGACGTATGGATCGTGGAGGTGGAGGACCGCGCCGGACGTCCCTTCCTCGATAACCTGATCGTGGGCTAGCGGCCCGAGGTCCGCAAACGTGCCGCGAGCGTATCGGTCCGCCGACCTGCTTGATAGCGCGACGGCGTTGCCGCGGCGCGCGCGGAGCGCTGCTCGTCGTTCCAAAGCGTCGGCTGGTGCGGCGCGTGGCGTTTGGGCATCCGGCCGCGCCAGATCTCGATCATCGCGTTTGCGGCACGGACGCTGACCTCGTCGTAAAGCGCGGCGAGCTCGTAGACGCGCTCGACCGACTGGCCGACCGCCGGATTGATCAGCAGCAGGACGCGATGAAGCATCTCTGCCGGCATGCCGAGCGCCTTGGCGGCGACAAGGATCGGCTCGCCAGACGTGTCGGCGACGATCTTTTCGGCCACCGCGCGCGGCAGCACCAATGCGCTTTCCAGGAGTCGCGCCGCCTCCCGGGGCCGGCGCGCCAGCACCGCGGCCTCGAGCTGCCGACAGGTTTCGATCGCTGCCGGCGCGACCGGGCAGGGTGCCGGCGGCTCGGCTGCGTCGAGATTGGTCAGGATCAATTGCCGCTCGTAGCTGCTCGCTTCGAAGAACGTGTCGCTCAGATTGTCGTCCGGTGGTCCCGCGACGGCTGGCGGTGCCGTCATCGTTTCGACCGGAGCAGCAAAGTCCCGCAAGCGTTGGATGACTGCGGCCGGCGCGTGCGAATAGCCGGCAAGGCGGGCCGCAACGACCTTGCAGGTCTGGTCGTCGACGCTGTCGATCAACCGCAACGCCAGCTCGACATATTGCGCCTCCTCAGCGGACGTGTGGGAGCGCGCCTGCACGTAAAGATCTGTGAGCACGCGCAGCAGCGTGGGGCGGATATCGACGCCGTCGCGGCAGGCCAGCTCGACGAGGCCCTCGATACGCGGAATGGCGTGATAATCGTTCATGGTACGCAACATCACGGAGCTGACGACGCGCAGGATAATCGCCCCGCTTTAACAGGCCGTTAACCTTGCCGTCCGTTAATGACCCAAGGACGCCGGGCGGCCGGCTGACGCTAAGCCGCGATCCGACCGGCAGGGGACTGATGGGACTGTCATGGGCGAAGTGATCCGCTTTCCTGACGAGGCGGGCGTGGGCCGGGGCGGCAAATACGCGGGCGCCGTCACCGAGCCGGCGACCGTTATCATCCTTCCGGTCGTGCGCATTGAGCGGGACCCGGACGGCTCCGGTGATTTCGAGCCACACAGCGGAAGTGGGCGCCGGCGGCGCCGCCGCGCCGCGCGCTGACCGTGCATCGCAGCGGCCGCGCGAGCGCGCGCATGCGTTGGCACGCCGTCCCGATGATGTTCGGGCTGATGTTGCTCGCCGGTTGCGCCAACGGCGATTTCGGCGAGATCAAGCCAATGCTGGCAAGCGACGACATTCACAACTGGGTCGCCGCCGACGCAACCGGCGCAATTCCGTCCTCGACCTTCCAGCTCACGGACGATGAGCGGCAACTGCGCGATCTCGCTTATCCGCTGATCGAGCCGCCTTACCTGCGCCATACCGCCGGCAGCTTCTTGCGCGAGAGTGGCAGCTTTCCCGAGCAATACCATTCGGGCAATGATCCGACCGCCTACGCGGCCTGGCTGGTGTCGTTTCCCAGCCGCTCGCCGTCGGCCCGCTATGCGCGGCTGATTGACGATGTCCGCAACGACACGACGCGCCTGCCGCAGTTCTTCGAAACCGCGGCGCGCGTCGTCGACATGGATCGCAAGCGCGGCAAGGCCTTCGCATATGTCGCGGTGACGAGCGCCGACGAGCGGCTCGAGGCCGCGCGCCGCATGAATGAGAACGCGGCGATCATCGGGCAGGTCCGCGGCTCGCTGGAGCGTCGCGTGGCGTCCTACAAGTTCGCGCTGGAACGGCTCGTCATCATGACGCCTTCGCCCCAGGCCGTGCAGGCCGAGCTGATGATCAACCAGCTCAAGGCAACCATCGCGCAATACCGCAGCGGCGCTCCACTGTTTCGCGCGGAGGGCTCGCTGGCGAGGAACAACTAGAGCGAATCCATTCAGACGGAATCGCTTGATCCTCTCCGTTGTCATGCCCCGCTTTCGCGGACGATGACACGTCAGAGATGGCAGCTACCGCGCCGCGGCGGTCTGAGGCAGGCACTTCGCTGCGCTGACGGCGGCGCGCGCCATCGGCATCAGCCCCGGCTCCGGCGCCAGGGCACGGATAGCAATCAGTCCAGTCACTGTCGGAGACTCGACAATCAGGCGGTCGGCGGCGGTGATGTCTTCGTCTTCCGGAAGCTCGGCGCGCTGATCGCTGGTCATCAGATCGAGCTCGAT
>CAZNTY010000371.1:0-7802 GCA_964576085.1 uncultured Undibacter sp.
AACGCGGTCGCGTTCTTCCTCACCGCGGGCTTTCTGGGCATGATGTATTATTACCTGCCCAAGCGCGCCGGCCGGCCGATCTTTTCCTATCGGATGTCGATCATCAGCTTCTGGGGCATCACCTTCTTCTATATGTGGGCCGGCTCGCATCATCTGCACTACACGGCGCTGCCGCAGTGGGTGCAGACGCTCGGCATGACGTTTTCCGTGATGCTGCTGGTGCCGTCCTGGGCCTCGGCCGGCAACGCGCTGCTCACGCTCAACGGCGCATGGGACAAGGTGCGGGACGACGCGACGCTGCGCTTCATGATGGTGGCCGCCGTGTTTTACGGCCTCTCGACCTTCGAGGGGTCGTTCATGGCGATCCGCACCGTCAATTCGCTGTCGCATTACACCGACTGGACCATCGGCCATGTTCACGCCGGCGCGCTCGGCTGGGTCGCGATGATCACCTTCGGCTCCATTTATGCCTCGGTGCCGTGGCTGTGGAATCGCAAGTCGATGTACTCGGCGAAGCTGGTCGAGGCGCATTTCTGGCTCGCGCTCGCCGGCACCGTCGTCTACGTCTTCGCGATGTGGAATTCCGGCATCATTCAGGGATTGATGTGGCGGACCTATAACGAAGGCGGCACGCTCGCCTACACCTTCGTCGATTCTCTCGTTGCGATGCATCCCTATTACATCGCCCGCGCGATCGGCGGCCTGCTGTTCCTGATCGGTGCGGTCATCGGGTGCTACAACATCTGGATGACGATCCGCACCGCGCCGCGCACCGCCGGGGAGACGGTTCTCGGCCGTCCGGACCCCGTGCTGGCCGGAACGCCTGTCTTGCAGCCGGGAGAATAGACCATGTTCGGCTATCACTATCGGCTGGAGCGCAAGGCCATCGGGCTGGTATTGGCGATCATCGGCGTCGCCAGCATCGGCGGCATCGTCGAGATTGCGCCGCTCTTCACCATCCATCAGACGGTGGAAGACGCGCCGGACATGCGCGTCTATACGCCGCTCGAGCTCGCCGGCCGCAACATCTATATCCGCGAGGGCTGCTACGCATGCCATTCGCAGATGATCCGCACCTTGCGTGACGAGGTCGAGCGCTACGGCCATTACTCGCTGGCCGTTGAATCGAAATACGACCATCCAATGCTGTGGGGCTCGAAGCGGACCGGGCCGGACCTGGCGCGGATCGGCGAGAAGTATTCCGACGAATGGCACGTCACGCATCTCAACAATCCGAGGGACGTCGTGCCGGAATCGGTCATGCCTTCGTACACGTGGCTGCTCCGCAACGATCTTCGGGCCGACGATCTCGGCGCCCACCTGAAGGCGATGCGCGCGGTCGGCGTTCCTTATACCGACGACATGATCGCCAACGCCCCGATGGACGCCTACGGGCAGGCCGCGCCGGCGTCCCCCTATGCCGATGGCGTCGTCAAGCGTTATGGCCAGGCTACGACCGTACGCGCGTTCGACGGGATTCCCGGGCGTCTCACGGAAATGGATGCGCTGGTGGCCTATCTGCAGGTGCTCGGTCGCCTCACCGATGCGGCCGCCAAGCCGCTCGCGGCAGTGACGGAGTAGGCCATGGACATCACGCACGACATCACCGTCTGGTTCTCCAAGTCGTTCGGCCTGTTCTATCTGCTGGCGCTGTCGATCGCCGTCGTCGCCTATGCCTACTGGCCGTCGAACAGGAAGCGGTTTGATGAGGCGGCCTCATCCATCTTCCGCGAGGAGGATCGTCCATGACGGTAGAAGAGCGCGATCCGCACACCGGCTATCTGACGACCGGGCATGAGTGGAACGGCATCAAGGAGCTGAATACGCCGGTTCCGCTTGCGGTCTACTTCTTTCTCATTACGACCGCGCTGTTCGCCATCGGCTACTGGATCCTGATGCCGGCATGGCCGCTCGGCGTGACCTTCACGAAAGGCTTGCTGGGCATCGACCAGCGCCAGATCGTGTCGCGCTCGCTGCAACAGGCGACACTCGAGCGCAGCGTCTGGACCGGGCGCATCGAGGCCGGGAGCTTCGACGCGATCCGCGCCGATCCGGCGCTGATGAAGAGCGTGAGAGAGACGGGCCGCACCCTGTTCGGCGACAATTGCGCGGCCTGTCATGGCGCCAACGCCAAGGGTGGCAAGGGCTTCCCCAACCTGACCACGCCGGCATGGCTATGGGGCGGCGACGCGGCGCAGATTTTCGAGACGATCCGCGTCGGCGTGAACTCCGCGCATCCCAATACCCGCACCTCGCAGATGCCGGCCTTCGGGCGCGATCAGGTCCTGCAGCGCAAGGACATCGAGAATGCGGTGGCCTATGTGCGGACGCTGTCCGATCCGTCAGCCGCCCGGGAGGCGCCTGCCGCGTCGATCGAGGCCGGACGTGCCGTGTTTGCCGCCAATTGTGCGTCCTGTCATGGCGAAGAAGGCAAGGGCAATCCCGAGCTCGGAGCGCCGAACCTGACTGACCGGATCTGGCTCTACGGCGGCGATCCGGAGTCGATCTACACGACGGTCTGGGGCGGCCGGCAGGGCCACATGCCGACCTGGGAGGGCCGCCTGACGGCGCTCGACCGCAAAATCCTCACGCTTTATCTGGTCGATCTGCGCGCGGGGACTCCATGAAGGCCGCGGCCGGCACCTTCGGGCGGAAAACCATGGTCTGGTCGCTGGTGGGGGCCGGCCTGATGCTGCTGGCCGCCGCCAACTGGCATCTGGTCTACGTGTCGACCGTCTCGCAGCCCGATTGCGTGCCGCATCTGCGCCAGGCTGGAGCTCAGGCCAACGAATTCCGTGCTGCGGTTTCATCCTGCGCGGTGAAATGATGAAGGTTATTTTGTCGATCGCACAGCGAGAGCGACCATGACGATGATCCCGGCGCTTCTGCCGCCCCTTCCACGCGAGAAAATCTGGAGCCGGCACTTGCCGGCGACCGCGGCGTTCCGTTGGCTCGGCGCCGGCTGGCGGGATTTCACGACGCGGCCAGCGCTCAGCCTGGCCTACGGCGTGCTGGTGTTCGCGATATCGGTCGGAATCGTCGCCGGGCTCTTCGCCTTCAATCTCGACTACATCCTGTTTCCGGCTTTCGCCGGCTTCATGGTCGTCGGTCCGCTGCTCGCGATCGGTCTTTACGAGAAGAGCCGGCGGATCGCGGCCGGCGAGCCGGTCAGCCTGATGTGCATGATCCTGGTGCGGCCGCGATCCGGGCAGATACTCTTCACCGGCGTGCTTTTGTGCTTGTTGATGCTGCTGTGGATGCGCGCCGCAGTCATCGTCTACGCGTTGTTCTTCGGCCTGCGGCCGTTCCCTGGCCTGGATCACATCGCGCCGATGCTGCTCACCACCCCGGTCGGCTGGGCGATGCTGGTCGTCGGCAGCGTGGTCGGCGCGCTGTTTGCCGCGTTCTCGTTTGCCATCAGCGCGGTGTCCATTCCGATGCTGCTCAACGAGCGCGTCGACGCACTGACCGCGATGGGCAGCAGCGTCGCCTATGTGTGGCACAACCTGCCGGCGATGCTGACCTGGGGCGCCATCGTCCTGGCCCTGTTCCTGCTGTCGGTGGCGACCGGCCTGCTCGGCCTGATTATCGCTTTCCCGGTGCTCGGGCACGGCACGTGGCACGCCTATCGCGCCTTCCGGCCCGGGGAAAGAGGGTGACGTGAGCTGCTGTGCGGTTCCGATAGAACCGGTCGGGTACACGAGCGCAAGCGAGGAGCTGCGTCTCGCGAGCCGCGCGCTGGATGCGGGCCGCAAGCAGAGCGACATCTCGGTGCCGACCATCCATTGCGGCGCCTGTATCCGCACCATCGAGTCCGCGCTCGGAAAACTTCCGGGAGTCGAACACGTGCGCGTCAATCTGTCGACCAGACGGGTTGCCGTGCGCTGGCTCGGCGAACCGCCGCCGCTGCTCGAGACGTTGCGGGCGCTCGGCTACGAAGCCCATCTTTGCGATCCCGACACCGATCAGGTGGATGGCCGGTTCAGGGAGCTGATCCTGGCGCTGGCGGTGGCCGGCTTCGCGGCGAGCAACATCATGATGCTGTCGGTCGCGGTCTGGGCCGGCGCGGAGCCGGCGACCCGCGACCTGTTCCACGGCCTGTCCGCCGTGATCGCGCTGCCGGCGCTGGCTTACTCGGGCCGCCTGTTCTTCCGCTCGGCCTGGAACGCGGTCCGGCACGGCCGCACCAATATGGACGTGCCGATCTCGCTCGGCGTGCTGCTCGCCTTCGGCCTCAGCCTTTATGAGACGCTCTGGCACGGCGCCCACGCCTATTTCGACGCCGCGACGATGCTGCTGTTTTTCCTGCTGGTCGGCCGCACCCTTGATTACGTGATGCGCGAGCGCGCGCGGGTCGCCGTCAAGGGGCTGGCGCGGCTCGCCGCGCGCGGCGCGATGGTGGTCGCGCAGGACGGAACGCAGGCCTATCGACCGCTGGCCGAGATCGAGCCCGGAATGTCCATCCTGCTCGCGGCCGGCGAGCGGGTGCCGGTCGATGCCGTGGTCAGCCTCGGGCGTTCCGAGGTCGATTGCTCGCTTGTGACCGGCGAAAGCGTGCCACAGCCGGCCGGCGAGGGGACGCGGCTCCAGGCCGGAACGCTCAATCTCACCGGCGCGCTGACGATCGTGGCGGCGAGCACCGCAAAAGACTCTTTCCTGGCGGACATGGTGCGGATGATGGAGGCGGCGGAAGCCGGGCGCTCCGCCTATCGGCGCATCGCCGACCGGGCCGCCGCGCTCTATGCGCCGGTCGTTCATCTGGCGGCCTTTCTCACCTTCATCGGCTGGATGCTGGCGACCGGCGACCTGCATCGGGCCGTGACTGTCGCAATTGCGGTTCTCATTATCACTTGTCCCTGTGCGCTCGGTCTTGCGGTGCCGATGGTGCAGGTCGCCGCCGCGCGGCGGCTGTTCGAGAACGGCATCATGGTGAAGGACGGCGGCGCGCTCGAGCGGCTCGCCGAGATTGATACCGTCGTGTTCGACAAGACCGGCACGCTGACGCTCGGCCGCCCGCGCCTCGCCGGCACCGAAGCGGTCGATCCCGAAGCTCCCGGCATCGCGGCGGCGCTCGCGTCGCGCTCCCGTCATCCTTATTCGCTGGCGCTCGCCGCCGCGGGCGCGCCGACCGCGCTCGCCTTCGACAGCGTTCGGGAGTATCCGGGCCTTGGTCTGGAAGCGTGTGTCGGCGCGACGGTCTACCGCCTCGGCCGGCCGGACTGGGCGTCGGCGGACCAGGCCGGCGGCGCGGACGTCGTTCTCGCGAAGGACGGCCATCGCCTTGCAGCATTCCGGTTCGACGACCGGCTGCGGAAGGACGCGCCGGCCGCGGTGCGGCTGCTGCGCGACCGTGGCCTGGCCGTCGAGATGCTGTCGGGGGACAGCGAGGCTGCGGTCGGGACCGTGGCAACGGCGCTCGGCATCCCGTCGGTCTCGCGGGTCTCGCCGGCCGGCAAGGTCAGCCACATGGCGGCCGCCGCTGCCGCCGGACGGAACGTGCTGATGGTCGGCGACGGCCTCAACGACGCGCCGGCGCTGGCGGCGGCGCATGCCTCGATGGCGCCGGCTTCCGCCGTGGAGGTCGGCCGCAACGCCGCCGATCTGGTATTCCTGCGCGAGAGCCTGATCGCGGTCCCGCAGGCCATTGCCGTCGCCCGTCGGGCCGGCCGGCTGATCCGCCAGAATCTCGCGCTCGCCATCGTCTATAATGCGATCGCCGTGCCGATCGCGGTCGCCGGCGCGGTCACGCCGCTGATCGCGGCGGTCGCGATGTCGCTGTCGTCGATTCTCGTCGTCGCCAATTCGCTGCGGCTGCGCGGCTTCGATCCCGCGGCGCCGGAACGCTCCCGCGCATTCGGGATGGCCGCGCCGGCCGGGAGCCGCGCATGATCGATTATCTCTACCTCGTCCCGATTGCGGTCGGCCTCGGGATCACCGCGCTCGCCGCCTTCGTCTGGTGCCTCAGGTCGGGGCAATACGACGATCTCGACGGCGCGGCCGAGCGCATTCTTTTTGACGACGACGGCCCGGAAAAATTCACCTCGTCCGGTCCGGCTGCTCGGACAAACTCGTAGGGGCCTCCGCCGCCGAATGTCATTCGGCGGCGGTCAATGCGCCGTTCGCGGCCGCAGCGACGGCCGGCGAGAGATAGACGCCCTGCTTGAGAAGCTCGCGCTGGATGCTGGCCCGGTCGAGGTTGCGAGGCTCCGTCCCCGAATTGGCGGCCAGCGCGGCCGCGACCCCGGCCGCCTGGCCGGTCATCCAGCATTGCGGAATCTCGCGCAGGAACGTGTGCGAATTTGCGTCCGATGCGATATGCCGCCCGGCGGCGAGAACGCCGTCGAGCCCAGCCGGGACCAGCGCGCCATAAGGCACCGACACATTCGCGAATTTCGGCGACAGCGACGTCGAAACGCCGATCTCGTCGTCCCAGACCCGACCGGCCACCCAGTCGGCGCGGGTCACTCTTTCGATGCCTTTGATGCGCCGGCTATGCCGCACGCCAACCTGAGGGGCCCCCAGCATCAGGAACGCGCTCCCGAACCCCGGCGCGTGCTTGCGGTAAACCTCGAGGTGGCCGACCGCCAGCCTGCGGGACTGGATTTCGACCTCCGTCAGGTCCTCGACATCGACCGCGGAATAGCCTGACAGGCGCGGGCCCATGAAGAGCGCGACATCGTTGCGCCACGACGTGAACGGCTTTTCGAAGAAGCCGAGCTCCTGCCGCCCGCGCGCCATGAACTCGGAAAAGCCCTTCGAATCCTTCGAGCGGAAGTCGATCCAGCGCTCCATGTCGACGCCGCCCAACAGAAAGGCCGTGTTCATGCAGTGATGGATGTCCTGATCGTCGATATCGTTTTCGAGCGGCAACTCGGCCCGCGCCAAGAGGTCCGCGTCTCCGGTGGTGTCGATGACGACCTTGGCAAAGATCGCCTGGCGGCCTTCCTTGCTCTCGAAAACGGCGCCACGCATCGACCTGCCTTCGACGATGGGTTGGACAGCCCAGGAATGCAGGGTCAGCCGGACCTTGTTCTCAAGCGTCATTTGCATCGACAGCGTCTTGAGGGCTTCGGGATCGATGGTCGGAGACCAGGTGACGATACCGTGGTAGGCCGCCGTGCGTTGCGCCCAGTAGGCGGCCGTTGCGGCGTCTTTTGATCCCCAGGCGCTTTTTGGCGGACCGAGCACCGCGTCTTTGGGCAGGCGATCGAAGATATCGCGGGCAAAGCCCGCGATGATCTGCTTGCCGCTCCAGTCCGACATACGGTCGATCCAGATCACGAGCCCGCCGGTGGAAAGACCGCCCAGGTGATTGTAACGCTCGACCAGCATGACGTTGGCGCCGAGCCGGCCAGCTGCAATCGCGGCCGACGTTCCGGCCGGACCGCCGCCAATCACGAGCACGTCGGTTTCGGCAAACACCGGGATCTCGCGCGCGGCTTCTTTGTAGGTGAGGGCTGGACGCGGACGCCGTTGCTTGCGGCCGGTGCCGCCGAATATTTCCAGTCCTTGCTCTTTGTTGACGATGTTCTCTGTGCCGTCTGCCATGACCATCTCCGATTTTTCTTATTGACGACGCGCCTGCTCAGCTTTCGACCATTTCGTTATTGAATAGTCCTGCAATTTGTTCTCTCGCCACGCTCTAACTACGACGATACCGCGATCGGAGCGGAAACGGCGCAACGCTTGCCGGTCGAGCCGCGGATAATCAGCCGATAGGGCAGGAGCACCGCGCGGGATCGTCCCGATCTGCCGAAGGCGTTGAGCAGATAATCAGCGGCGTTTCGGCCCGAATGCAGCGC
>CAZNTY010000372.1:0-5360 GCA_964576085.1 uncultured Undibacter sp.
TCCTACGCGCTGGCGGCGACCTCGACCGGGCGCCTGTCCTCGTCGGAGCCGAACCTGCAGAACATCCCGGTCCGCACCGAGGACGGCCGCAAGATCCGCCGCGCCTTCATCGCCGCCCCTGGCAAAAAGCTGGTTTCCGCCGACTATTCGCAGATCGAGTTGCGGCTCCTCTCCGAGGTCGCCGACGTGCCCACGCTGCGCAAGGCGTTCCAGGACAAGATCGACATCCACGCCATGACGGCGTCGGAGATGTTCGGCGTGCCGGTCAAGGGCATGCCGCCGGAAATCCGCCGCCGCGCCAAGGCGATCAACTTCGGCATCATCTACGGCATCTCGGCGTTCGGGCTCGCTGCGCAGCTCGGCATCGAGCGCGGCGAAGCGGCCGACTACATCAAGAAATATTTCGAACGCTTCCCCGGCATCCGCGACTACATGGACGCGACGCGCGAGTTCTGCCGCACTAGCGGCTATGTGCTCACGCTGTTCGGGCGCAAATGCCACTATCCGGATATCAAGAGTCCGAATCCGTCGATCCGTTCGTTCAACGAGCGCGCCGCGATCAATGCGCGACTGCAGGGCTCGGCGGCCGACATCATCCGCCGCGCCATGATCCGGATCGAGGACGAGCTGGCGAAAAAGAACCTCGGCGCGCAGATGCTGCTGCAGGTGCATGACGAGCTGATCTTCGAGGTGCCGGAAGCCGAGGTCGACAGCACCATTCCTGTCATCAAGACGGTGATGGAAGGCGCGCCGCATCCTGCGGTGAGCCTCCATGTCCCGCTGCAGGTCGACGCCCGCGCCGCCCTGAACTGGGACGAGGCGCATTAACGCATCGCGCCCGACCGAAGGGGCCAAGCGGCCTAATGTCGCTTGGCGCGCATTTGCGCCGGTTGCTAGCATTGACGCATGTTGCACCCCTCCGCACTGGCGCTCCTGTCGCTCTGGGCCGCCGGCAATTTTTATGTCTGGTCGCTGAAACAGGAGCCGCTTCTTCTGTTCTGGGAATCGATCGGCAGCGGCGCGGCGGCCCTGGCTGCCGTGTTCTGGTACGTGACGCGCTCCACCGACGGCGACAAAGCGGCTTGACTCACCGCGGCGCTTGCCGGACTTTTCGGAGCGACAACAAAGGGTACCCAAGGCCAGGAAGGCCGAGTGCCCATGCCATTCGGGGGGACTCGGGACCATGACCGCCGACGCGGTAAATCACGTTTATTTCGGCTGGAACCCGATGTGGGTGTCCACCGCCCTCCTCGCGATCACCTACGCCACCATCATGTCGGAAAAGATCAATCGCGCGATCATCGCGCTGATTGGCGCCAGCATCATGGTCGTGGTCGGTGTGCTCGACCAGGACGAAGCGATCAGGGGCATCGACTGGAACACCATCGGCCTGCTCACCGGCATGATGATCCTGGTCTCGATCTCGCGCCGCTCCGGCATGTTCGAATATCTCGCGGTATGGTCGGCGCAGGCCGCGCGCGCCCATCCGGCCGGCATCCTCTTCATCCTGCAGATCACGACCGCCGTGCTGTCTGCCTTCCTCGACAACGTGACGACGGTGCTGCTGATCGTGCCCGTCACGCTGGCGGTCTGCGAAAAGCTGAAAGTGCCGGCCTATCCTTACCTGTTCGCCGAAATTTTCGCGTCCAATATCGGCGGCACCGCCACCCTGATCGGCGACCCGCCGAATATCCTGATCGGCTCTCAGGCCGGCCTGTCATTCAACGAATTCGTCATCCACCTCACGCCGGTCATCATCCTGGTGATGGTGGTCCAGGCCGTCATCATCCACCTCGTCTGGGGCAAGGACCTGAAGTCATCGAAAGCGGCGGAAGCCGCCGTCATGCGCATGCATCCCGGCGCGGCGATCAAGGACTGGCGGCTGCTCAAGCAGGCGCTCGCCGTGCTCGCCGTCGTCATGGTCGCCTTCGTGCTGGCCCGGCCGCTGCATCTCGAGCCGGCGACGATCGCGATGTTCGGCGCCGCCATCCTGATGCTGCTCGACAACTGGCAGCATCTCAGCGAGAAGGCCGCGCACAACATCCATTCCACCTTCGGCGACGTGGAATGGATCACGATCTTCTTCTTCATCGGCCTGTTCATCGTGGTGCATGGCGTCGACCACAGCGGATTGCTGCGCCTGCTGGCCGAGAAGCTGGTGGCGGCGACCGGCGGCGATCTCGGCACCACCGGCTATGCCATCCTGTGGGCCTCGGCGGTGCTGTCGTCGATCGTCGACAACATCCCGTTCGTCGCCACCATGATCCCGCTGATCAAGAACATGGCGCCGTCGTTCGGCAGCGGCACCAATATCGAGCCGTTGTGGTGGTGCCTGTCGCTCGGCGCCTGCCTCGGCGGCAACGGCACGCTGATTGGCGCCTCCGCCAACCTGACGGTCGCTGGCATCGGGGAGCGCAACAAGGTGCCGTTCAGCTTCGTCACCTACACTCTTTATGCATTCCCAATGATGCTGGTGTCGGTTGCGATCTGCCACATTTACGTCTGGCTGCGGTATTTCTGACCAGCGCCGCCGGCGGCAACCTTCCCGCAATGACGGCGTTTTCCCGGTGCGCGCGGCGCGCCGGGAAAGCTCATGCGGAAAAACCCTGAAACTGCGTTGGTCTTGGCGATCGCCGCCCTGGCGTTCGGTGCAATTGCACCGGCCCAGGCAGGGTTTCTGGACCAGTTGTTCGGCGGGTTCACGCGGCACGTCTTTCCGCCGGCCGGCCTGCGCGAGTTGCCGGACATGAGCCCGATCCCAAGTGACCGGGTTTCACCGCAGGGCGGCGAAACCGACTGGCGGCCGCGCTCGGAAACCGGCCCGCATGCCGCGTTCTGCGTGCGCACCTGCGATGGCCGCTATTTCCCGGTGCATGCCCATGCCGGCTTCAGCGCCGCCCAGATGTGCAAGGCGTTCTGTCCGGCGAGCGAAACGAAGCTCTACACCGGTGGCGGCATCGATCATGCGGTCGCGACCGACGGCAAGCGCTATGCCGACCTGCCGCAGGCCTATGTCTATCGCAAGCAGCTGGTCGCCGGCTGCACCTGCAACGGCAAAGATGTCTTCGGCCTTGCCAAGGTCGACATCGACAGCGATCCAACGCTGCAACGAGGCGACATCGTTGCCACCGCGAACGGCATGATGGCGGTCACCGGCAAGACCGCGGGCGGGCCGCAGTTCACGCCTGCCAGCGACTATCGCGGATTGCCCGCAAGCGCCCGTCAAACCCTCGCCACCATCGACAAGGCGCCATCACGACGGCCAGCACCTTCGACGGACGGCCGCGCGCCGCCCGACTGACAGGGCTCCTTCTGGCTGGACGGTTAACGCCGCAGTTTTGTCATGCTGCGTTCTTAACGCTTTTGTCCGATGACGCTTGACCCCTCGCGACCTCGGGGCAGAGTCGCGATGACATCTCCACCATGATGAGGTCGCAATGCGACAATTGAGCTTGAAACTGGCGGCCGGAGCATTGGCCATGATGCTGGCAAGCCCAGCATTGGCAGCCACCTGCCAGAACACCGGCAGCTTCGAGCGCTGGCTCGATGCCTTCAAGAAAGACGCCGTTGCGCAGGGCATCTCGCCGCAGATCATCGCAGCCGCCTCGCCTGATCTCACGCTCGATCCCGCCGTCATCAAGCGCGACCGCGGGCAGGCGGTGTTCTCGCAGACCTTCCTGCAATTTTCCGATCGCATGGTGGCCGGATATCGCCTGCAGAACGGCGCCGCGCAGATGAAGAAGAATGCCGCGCTGTTCGCGCGCATCGAAAAGGATTTCGGCGTGCCGGCGCCGGTCCTCACCGCGTTCTGGGGGCTGGAAAGCGACTTCGGCGCCAACACCGGCAAGTTCAGCATCCTGCGTTCGCTGACGACGCTCGCCTATGACTGCCGCCGGCCGGACTTTTTCCGCGCGCAACTGCTCGACGCGCTGCGCATCATCCAGCGCGGCGATCAGCGCGTCGAGGACATGACCGGTGACTGGGCCGGCGAGTTCGGCGGCATGCAGATCACGGCGTCCGACTACCTCAAGAACGGTGTCGATTACGACGGCGACGGCCGCCGCGACGTTATCCGCAGCACGCCGGACACCCTCGCCACGGCGGCCAACTTCCTGAAGAACCTCGGCTGGCAGCGCGGCCAGCCTTGGCTCCAGGAAGTGCATGTGCCGTCAAACCTCGATTGGAAGGAAGCCGATCTGACAATCCAGCATCCGCGCTCGCAATGGGTCGCCTGGGGCGTGACGCCGGCCTACGGCAAGCTGCCGGCCGATAACCTGCCGGCCTCGTTGTTGCTGCCGATGGGGCGCTTCGGGCCGGCCTTTCTCGCCTACCCGAACTTCAAGGCCTTCCTCGGCTGGAATTCGGCAATGGTCTATTCGACCACGGTCGCCTACTACGCGACCCGCCTCAACGGCGCGCCCGCGGTTGGGCGCGGCAGCGGCCATGTCGTGCCGCTTGATCCCAATCAGATCAGTGAACTGCAACGACTGCTGATCAGGCACGGCTACGACGTCGGCGAGGTCGACGGAAAATTCGGCAATGCAACACGCATCGCGGTGAAGGCGATGCAGGTCAAGACCGGCCTGCCGGCAGATTCCTATCCGACCGTCGAGCTGCTCGACAAATTGCGCATGCAGACCAGCGGCTCATCGACCCGCTGACATCATCAGCTCTGGGATTTGTCAAAGCCGGCGGCGCAAGCCCGCCGGCTTTTTTGATCTGCCGCAATGCAAAAGAATTAACAGCCCTTCATTTTCCATCACAAACACACGATCACCCCTCGCATCGGCGAACAAATCACTATCTTTGCCGTTATGCATCTGCCCGACCTGTGTGGGAGGAGGCCTGATCCGATGACAGAACGTCATTCAATCAAATTTCTCGGCATGCTCGCCGCGGCTGCGCTGCTGGCCGTGGGCGTCGTGCCGGCAACGGCCCAGCGTCATGCGGGCGGCGGCGGCGGGGCCCACGTGTCGGCGCCTCATGGCGGCGGTGGTGGCCGTTCCATTGGCGGCGGCCGTGCGTCATTCGGCTCGCGCGGCGCTGTTCAGGCACCCCGCGGCTCAGCCCGCGTTTCGCGGGGGTCACGCGGCGCGGTCCATGTTCAGCGTTCAGGGGTCGCGCGCTCGCAAACCAATGTGCGTACGCGCAGCGCCACGCGAACACGCGCCACCAGCGGTCGGCGCGCCGCCACCGCAAATGAGATCCGCAGAGAGCGAGCTGCCACGGCGCGGCAGAGCCGCGAAAACCGGGCCGTGCGCGCCCCCCCCGCCCGGGGCAAACCGCAGGCCCCGGCCCCGCGCCCCGGGCCGGTCCCGGCCGCACGGCACGGCCGCGTCGGCGCCCGGGATTATTCCACA
>CAZNTY010000373.1:0-3348 GCA_964576085.1 uncultured Undibacter sp.
TCGCTCGCCAGCCATCTCTACGGCGCCGAGCACGGCGCCGCCATCGTGCGCGCGCACGACGTTATCGAGACGGTGCAGGCGCTGCGCGTCAATGCGGCGATCAGGAGAAAACAATGAGCGACCGCATCTTCATCACCGGCCTGTCGCTGCACGCCTATCATGGCGTGATGCCTTACGAGGGCAAGGTCGGGCAGACCTTCACGGTCGACCTTGCGCTCGACATCGACCTCTCGGCCGCGGCTCGCACCGACAAGGTGGCCGACACCGTGTCCTACGACCAGGTGGTCGCCGTCGCGAGCGCCGCTTTTACCCGACAGAAACACAAGCTGATCGAAGCCGCCGCCGGCGAGGTCGCCAACGCGGTGCTGGCCAAATTCCCGCGCGTGATCGCAATCGAGGTTACCATCCACAAGCCGCATGCGCCGATCGCCGCAACCTTCAGCGACGTCGGCGTGACCCTGACCCGAAAGCGCGATGGCTGAGGCCTTCCTCGGGCTCGGCGGCAATATCGGGGACAGCCGCGGCATCCTCGACCGTGCCGTCGCGATGCTGTGCGACGGCACCGAGATCAGGCTGCTGGCCCGTTCCTCCGACTACCTGACGCCGCCCTGGGGCATGAAATACCAGGCGCCGTTCATCAATCTGTGCATCGCGGTCGACACCACGCTGACGCCGCACCAGCTGCTCGCCCGCGCGCAGGAGGTCGAGCGCAGGCTGGGCCGCGACCGCCTGGTCGAGAAGCGTTGGGGGCCGCGCATAGCCGATATCGACATTCTGGCATATGACGATCTGACGCTGAACGATCCGGAGCTGATCCTGCCGCACCCGCGCATGTTCGAGCGCGGCTTCGTGCTGATGCCGCTGGCTGAGATCGCGCCGGACGCGGTGATCGGCGGCCGGCGGGTGCAGGATGCGCTTGGCGAGGTCGACACCGCCGGCATCACCAGGCTGCCGGCAGGCTAGATCTTCGCAAGAGACGGTTGGCGGCCTTCCCGCAACATGCCATCTATCTGAAATGACTGACGATCTATTGCCGCTCGCCGCCGAGTTTCCATCCGCCACGCAAGAGCACTGGCGCAAGCTGGTCGAGGCCGCGCTCAAGGGTGCCGATTTCGAGAAACGGCTGGTCAGCCGCACCTATGACGGGCTGCGGATCGAACCGCTATATCCGCGCGCGCACGGCAAGCCGGTCCCCGGCCGCGCCGCCAGGCCGTGGCAGGTGCTGGTGCGGGTCGACCATCCCGACCCGGGCGCCGCGAACCGGCAGGCGCTCGACGAGCTCGACAACGGCGCGGTCGGCCTGTCGCTGGTGTTCGCTGGCAGCGTCGGTGCCTACGGTTTCGGCCTCGACGGTTCTCGGAAGACGATCGCCAGCGCGCTCGACGGCGTCTATCTCGACGCCGGCATCCCGATCGAGCTCGACACCCCCACCCGACCCTCCCCCGCAAGCGGGGGAGGGAAAGAGTGGGAGGAGGTCGGCCAGGTGCTGGCCGCCGAGATCAAACGGCGCGGCATTGATCCGACGGCGACGCAAACCCGGTTCGGCTATGACCCGCTGGGCGCCAAAGCGCGCGCCGGCGCAACGCCGCTGCCGGCGGCGGAGATCGACAAAATCTTTCTCGACATCGTGCGCGGCCTCCAGACGCAAGGCTTCGCCGGCCCGTTCGCCGTGGCCGATGGCCGCAGCGTCCATGCCGCCGGCGGCTCGGAGGTACAGGAGCTCGGCTTCACGATCGCTAATGCGGTCCACTACCTGCGGCTGTTCAGCGACGGCGGTCTTGATGATGCGCAGCGGCTGGTCTGGTTCCGTCTCGCGGCCGACGACGACCAGTTCCTCACCATCGCGAAATTCCGGGCGCTGCGAAAACTGTGGGCGCGAGTGCTCGACGCCAGCGGTCTGCCAGCCAAACCTGCATTCCTGTCGGCCGAGACCGCATGGCGGATGATGACGCGGCGCGACCCCTACGTGAACATGCTGCGCACCACGATCGCGACCGCGGCAGCCGGCATCGGCGGCGCTGACGCGATCACGGCGCTGCCGTTCACGCAGGCGCTCGGCCTGCCCGATGCCTTCGCGCGCCGGGTCGCACGCAATATCCAGCTCATCCTGATCGAGGAATCGCGCCTTGCAGCCGTAAGCGATCCAGCCGCAGGTTCCGGCGCGCTCGAAACACTGACCGACCAGCTCGCGCGCGCGGCCTGGGCGTTGCTGCAGGAGATCGAGAAGGCCGGTGGCGCGGCCGCCGCCATCGAGCAGGGCCTCGTGCAGAACAAGGTCGCCGCCACGCGCGCCGCGCGCATTGCGGCGGTCGCCAGGCGCAAGGACGCGATCACCGGAACGAGCGATTATCCGGATCTCCACGAAAAGCTCCCCGCCGTGCTGGAGATGAAACCGATCGAGGTGGCGCCGTTGCCGGCGGCACGGACATTCGAGCCGTTGCCGCCGATGCGGCTCGCCGAGCCGTTCGAGGCGCTGCGTGACCGCTCCGACGCGATGCTGGCGAGAACGGGCGCGCGGCCGAAGGTGTTTCTCGCCACGCTCGGCAGGCCGTCCGACTTCACCGCGCGCGCAACCTTCGCCAAGAACTTTTATGAAGCCGGCGGCATCGAAGCGATTATCAGCGACGGCTACGCCTCAACCGCTGATATGGTCGCGGCCTACAAGACGTCTGGCGCCAAGCTCGCCTGCCTGTGCTCCTCGGACAAACTTTATGAGGCCGAGGTGGTCATTGCCGCAAAGGCGCTGGCGGATGCGGGTGCAATCGTCCATCTCGCTGGCCGGCCCGGCGAGCACGAAAAGGCCTGGCGCGAAGCGGGCGTTGGAACCTTCATATTTATGGGCTGTGACGCGCTGGCGACCTTACGCGCGGCGCATGATATTCTTATTCAATGAGCCAGATTCCGAATTTTGCCGATGTCGCGTTCGCTGATGCGGCTGCCCCTGCGGCGGCCGCGGACGAGAAGCCATGGCTGACGCCGGAAGGCATCGCGGTGAAGCCGCACTACGGCGAAGCCGATCTCGCCGGCGTCGATTTCCTCGACACCTGGCCCGGCGCCGCGCCGTTCCTGCGCGGCCCCTACCCCGCGATGTACGCGGCACAGCCCTGGACCATCCGGCAATATGCCGGCTTCTCGACCGCCGAGGAGTCCAACGCCTTCTACCGGCGCAACCTCGCGGCCGGTCAGAAAGGCCTCTCGATCGCTTTCGATCTCGCCACCCACCGCGGCTATGACAGCGACCATCCGCGTGTCGCCGGCGACGTCGGCATGGCGGGTGTCGCGATCGACTCGATCTACGACATGCGCACTTTGTTCTCCGGCATCCCGCTCGACCAGATGAGCGTGTCG
>CAZNTY010000374.1:0-7632 GCA_964576085.1 uncultured Undibacter sp.
GAGGCTTATGAAGTTGGTAAGAATGATGACAGCGGCCTGCGCAGGCCTCGCGCTGTCCGGCACGCTCGCGGTCGCTGCCGATATTTCCGGCGCCGGTGCGACCTTCCCCTATCCGATCTACGCCAAGTGGGCGGACGCCTACAAGAAAGAAACCGGCATCGGGCTGAACTACCAGTCGATCGGCTCCGGCGGCGGCATCAAGCAGATCACCGCGCGCACCGTGACCTTCGGCGCGTCCGACATGCCGCTCAAGCCCGAGGAGCTCGACAAGATCGGCATCATCCAGTTTCCGACAGTGATGGGCGGCGTGGTGCCCGCCATCAACATTGACGGCATCAAGAGCGGCGATCTCACGCTCGACGGCCCGACGCTGGCCAGGATCTTCCTCGGCGAGATCAAGAGCTGGGATGACTCGGCGATCGCCAAGCTCAATCCGAAGGTGAAGCTGCCCAAGCAGGCCATCGCCGTCGTGCACCGCTCCGATGGGTCCGGCACGACCTTCATCTTCACCAATTATCTGTCGAAGGTCAGCGCCGACTGGAAATCGAAGGTCGGCAACAACACCGCGGTGGAGTGGTCGGTTGGCATCGGCGCCAAAGGCAACGAAGGCGTCGCCAACAATGTCGGCAACACCAAGGGCTCGATCGGCTACGTCGAGACCGCCTATGCCAAGCAGAACAACCTGACGACCACCAACCTGGTCAACAGAGACGGCAAGGTGGTGGCGCCGAACGCCGAGACGATCATGGCGGCCGCGGCCGGCGCGGACTGGGCGCATGCTCCCGGCTTCTACATGATCCTCACCGACTCGGCCGGTGCGCAGTCCTGGCCGATCGCGGGCGCCACCTTTATCCTGGTGCCGAAGCAGCCGAAGGATGCCGCGGCGACCGCCGATGCGCTGAAGTTTTTTGCCTGGGCCTACAACAACGGCGGCAAGATGGCCCAGGACCTCGACTACATCCCGATGCCCGCCGCCGTCGTCAAGCAGATCGAGGCGAAATGGTCGGAGATCAAAGACAGCAACGGAAAGCCGCTGATCGCGGCGACAAATTGAGCCGGCCTGGGATAGGGTCCGCTCCGGGCGGTGCAGCGGCTCACGCTGCACCGCGCCCTTTTGACGGGCCCACAACCGGATCGACCATGCCTGCGCGTATCCTGATCGTCGAGGACGAAGAACCGCTGACGATGCTGCTGCGCTACAATCTCGAAGCCGCGGGATACGTGGTCGACTCCGTCGCGCGCGGCGACGAAGCCGAGCTGAAGCTGCGGGAATCCACGCCGGATCTGATCGTGCTCGACTGGATGCTGCCGGGACTGTCGGGCATCGAGCTGTGCCGACGGCTGCGCGCGCGCACGTCCACCGCGCAACTGCCGATCATCATGCTGACCGCGCGGGGCGAGGAGACCGACCGCGTGCGCGGGCTGGCGACTGGAGCCGACGATTATATCGTCAAGCCGTTCTCGGTGCCCGAGCTGCTGGCCCGCGTCAGCGCGCTGCTGCGCCGGGCGAAGCCGGAGCGGGTCAACGCGATCCTGAGCATCGGCGACATCACGCTCGACCGCGAGCGGCGCCGCGTCCTGCGCGGCGACGACGAGATCGAGCTCGGGCCGACGGAATTCCGACTGCTCGAATACCTGATGCAGAGTCCCGGCCGCGTATTCTCCCGCGAGCAATTGCTCGACGGCGTCTGGGGGAGCGACGTCTATATCGACGAGCGCACGGTCGACGTCCATGTTGGGCGCCTGCGCAAGGCGCTCAGCCCCGGCCGTGAGGCCGATCCGATCCGCACCGTACGCGGCTCGGGCTATTCATTCGACGAGCGATACGGAAAGTGATTTGATCCGGCCCGAGCGCGTTTCCGTCGATTTCTGGCCGGCAAAAGTGACCGAAAAGGCCGATCTGTCCCAGCTTCAGGCGATCATCGACGCCATGCCCAGTCCGGTGGTGGCGATCGACAGCGGCGGCATCGCCATCGCCGCCAATGCGCGGGCCCGCATCATGCTGCCGGCCCTGCGGATGCAGCAGCCGGTGGTGCTGGCGTTCCAGGCCGCCGAGCTAATCGAGACGATCGACCGCGTCATCAGCACCGGGCAGCCGGACAGGGCGCATTATTCCGAGCGCGTTCCCGCGGAGCGCTGGTACGAGGTCCATATCGTTCCGGTGCGGCCGCCGGCGGTCGCGCCGGGGTCCGGGCGCTCGATGCTGCTTCTCACCTTTCACGATCTGACGCCGCTCTATCGCGTCGAGCAGATGCGCGCCGATTTCGTCGCCAACGCCAGCCACGAGCTGCGCACGCCGCTCGCGGCGCTGTCGGGCTTCATCGAGACGCTGCAAGGGCCGGCTCGCGACGACCCGCAGGCGCGGGCGAAATTCCTCGGCATCATGCAGGGACAGGCCAGCCGCATGGCGCGGCTGATCGACGATCTGCTGTCCTTGTCGCGGATCGAATTGCGGTCGCATATCAATCCCGACGGACCGGCCGATCTCGTCGCCATCATCCGCCAGGTGCTGGATAGCTTGCAGACCTTGGCCCGCGAGCGCGGGGTGACGCTGACGATGTCGGCGCCGGTCGACGCGGTGACCGTGCGCGGCGACCGCGATGAGCTGACCCGGCTGTTCGAGAACCTGGTCGAGAATGCATTGAAATACGGCGCCTCCGGCAAGCGGGTCGAGGTGCGGATCGAGGTTGTCCAGTCGGGCGGGACGGATGAGGCCAAGGTTTCGGTGCGCGACTATGGTCCGGGCATCGCGCCGGAGCACCTGCCGCGGCTGACCGAGCGGTTCTATCGCGTGGATGTCGGGCAAAGCCGCGCGGAAGGCGGAACCGGGCTGGGGCTGGCGCTGGTCAAGCACATCCTCAACCGTCATCGCGGACGCTTGCAGATCGAGAGCAGGCTGGGCGAAGGATCGACCTTCAGCGCCTTTTTGCCGATCGCCTGACCGGGCGATCGGGCTGTCATCCAACTGTCATCCAACGATCATCGATCTGTCATCAAAGGCTGGCACCAGTTGCGCCAGCAATGTCAGTACAAGCGCTTATCCCCGACAGTTCGGCTCCGGTTTCCGCGGGTGCCGCTCGGATGCTCACGCGGCTGCGAGGCCGGGAAAGGGCATTCCGGGCCCTGACTTTCGCATCGGCGGCGGCCGTTCTGATCCTGCTGTGCGGGGTGATCCTGATCCTGATCCTGGGCGCAATGCCCGCCCTGCGGACTTTCGGCTTCAGCTTTTTCGTCAGCGAGACCTGGAACCCCGTCACCGAGAAGTTCGGCGCGCTGGCGCCGGTTTATGGGACGATCGTCGTTTCCTTGATCGCCATGCTGATCGCGGTCCCAATCGGGCTCGGCATCGCGATTTTCCTCAGTGAGCTGTGCCCGTCCTATCTCCGCGGCCCAATCGGCATCGCCATCGAGCTCCTGGCCGGCATTCCAAGCATCATTTACGGCATCTGGGGCCTGTTCGTGTTTGCGCCGTTCCTGCAGGCGACCTTGCAGCCGGCGCTGATCGATCTGTTCGAGCCGGTGCCGTGGCTTTCTTCGCTGTTCGCCGGCCCGCCGTACGGCATCGGCGTGCTCACCGCGGGGCTCATCCTCGCGATCATGGTGCTGCCCTTCATCGCCTCGGTGTCGCGTGACGTCTTCGTGTCGACGCCGGTCGTGCTGAAGGAAGCCGCCTATGGCGTCGGCGCCACCACCTGGGAAGTGGTGCGCCATGTGATCCTGCCTTATGCGCGGGTCGGGGTGATCGGCGCGATCCTGCTCGGCCTGGGTCGCGCACTCGGCGAGACGATGGCCGTGACCTTCGTGATCGGCAACGCGCACCGGATATCCGCATCGCTGCTGGCGCCCGGCACCACCATTTCCGCGACGATCGCCAACGAATTCACCGAAGCGGTCGGCGACCTGTACACCTCGGCGCTGGTCGCGCTCGGCCTCATCCTGTTCATCATCACGTTCATCGTGCTGGCGGCGGCCCGCTACCTGCTGTTGCGGCTCGAGCAAAGGCGGGGCGAATGAGGGGCAGCCTTTATCGTGGCCGAAAGCTGCGCAACCAGATCGCGAACGGCCTGATGACCGGCGCGACCGTGCTCGGCCTGGGCTGGCTTGTCGTCATCCTCGGCGCGCTGGTCTGGAACGGCGTCGGCGGCCTGTCGTTGCGCGTGTTCATCGAGAATACGCCGCCGCCCGGCGCCGCCGGCGGGCTGCTCAATCCGATCATTGGCAGCATCCTGCTCACGATCGTGGCCGTCGCGATCGGAACGCCGCTCGGCCTGCTGGCCGGCACATGGATGGCAGAATACGGCCGCTACGCGCGGCTGACCTCGGTCGTGCGCTTCGTCAATGACATCCTGCTCAGCGCCCCCTCGATCGTGATCGGCCTGTTTGTTTATGAAATCCTGGTCGCGCCGGTCGGCCATTTCTCCGGCTATGCCGGCGCCGTGGCGCTGGCGCTGATCGTGATCCCGGTCGTGGTGCGGACCACCGAGGACATGCTGCGGCTGGTCCCGAACGAGCTTCGCGAATCGGCTGCCTCGGTCGGCATGCCGCGCTATGTCCTGATTACCCGGCTGATCTATCGCGCCGCGTTCGCCGGATTGCTGACGGGCGTCTTGCTCGCGATCGCGCGTATCAGCGGCGAGACGGCGCCGCTCTTGTTCACGGCGCTCAACAATCAGTTCTTCAGCGCCAACATGGGTCAGCCGATCTCCAGCCTACCGGTCGTCATCTTCCAGTTCGCGCTCAGCCCTTACAAGGATTGGCAGCAACTGGCCTGGGCCGGCGCGCTCATCATCACCGTGGCGGTTCTCGCCCTCAGCATCATTGCACGCACTTTGGCCGCAGTCAGGAAACAGTCATGATCGACATCGCCGTCGCGCTCCCCGGACATCACGACAAGCAGGCGCCTGCCGGCATGGGTCCGGCAGCGTCCACGGCGCAAATGACCGAGCCGCCTGCGCCGCCCGCGAAAATCTCGATCCGCGGCCTGAAGTTCTACTATGGCGATCAAATGTCGCTGCGCGACGTATCGGTTCCGCTCTACGACCGGCAGGTAACGGCCTTCATCGGTCCATCCGGCTGCGGGAAATCGACGCTGCTGCGCGTGCTCAACCGCATCTACGATCTTTATCCCCATCAGCGCGCCGAGGGCGAGGTGATGCTGGACGGCGAGAACATCCTGGCGCCGGGGCAGGACGTGATCCTGCTGCGCGCGCGGGTCGGCATGGTGTTCCAGAAGCCGACGCCGTTCCCGCTGTCGATCTACGAGAATATCGCCTTCGGCATGCGGCTGCACCGCCGCATGTCCCGCTCCGAGATCGACGGCCGCGTCGAGTCCGCGCTCAGGCGCGCCGCGTTGTGGAACGAGGTCAAGGACAAGCTCCACGCCAGCGGACAAAGTCTGTCTGGCGGGCAGCAGCAGCGGCTCTGCATCGCCCGCACCGTTGCGGTCGAGCCCGAGGTGATCCTGCTCGACGAGCCGTGCTCGGCGCTCGATCCGATCTCGACCGCAAAGATCGAGGAGCTGATTTCGGAACTGAAGACGGACTACACGATCGTGCTCGTCACCCACAACATGCAGCAGGCAGCGCGCGTCTCCGATTACACCGTCTTCATGTATCTCGGCGAGCTGGTCGAGTTCGACCAGACCGGCAAGATTTTTACCGCGCCGCGCGACCGTCGCACGCAGGACTACATCACAGGCCGCTTCGGTTGAGAGGGAACGGCACATGACCGAACATACCGTCAAGGCCTTCGACCAGGAGCTTCAGGAGCTGGTGCGCAAAATCAGCGAGATGGGGCGCGCCGTCGAAAAGCAGATTGCCGGCGCGGTCGGCGCGCTGGTAAGCCATGACGTCGAACTGGCGCGCCGGGTGATCGCCGCCGATGCGCGGGTCGACGCCATGCAGCGCGAGATTGAGGAGCTCGCCATTCTCACGCTGGCCCGCCGTCAGCCGATGGCGGTCGACCTGCGCGAGATCGTGGGCGCCCTGCGGCTCGTCAACGCGCTCGAGCGGATCGGCGACTACGCGAAGAACATCGCCAAGCGTCTGCTCGCCAGCGAGCCGGACACCGCGCCCGCCGCCGCGGTGCAGAGCCTGAAGAACATGGCGGATCTTGTGCTAACGGCGTTACGCACGGTGCTCGACGCGTTCGCGCGGCGCGACCTGTCGCTGGCGCTGTCGGTCTGGCGCGGCGACAAGGCGATCGACGCCGCTTACAACTCGCTGTTCCGGGCGCTGCTGACCTACATGATGGAAGACCCGCGCAACATCCTGCCCTGCACGCATCTGCTGTTCTGCGCCAAGCACATCGAGCGGATCGGCGACCACGCCACCAATATCGCCGAAACGGTCTATTACATCGTGCAAGGCGCGCCGCTCGACGAAGAGCGGCCGCGCGCCGACGCGTTCATGCCGGAGCTTTAGGACGGTCTACATGGCCCGGCGCGGTGCGGTGCCCAGCAACTCCTTCAGCTGATTGGCGTAGAATTTGGCGTTGCCGGTGGTCGAGTGACCCGAAGTCTGGTCGCTCGCCGGGATCAGATAGAGTTTTCCATTCTTTACCCGCTTCATCGCGGCCTCGGTGAGGCCGGTCTCCGGCGGGTTGCGCTCGTCATCAGCCGCGTTGATGAGCAGCAGTGTCGCCTCGATTTTCTCGAGATCGGCGGAGGCATCATAGTCGGCCGATGAACCCCATTGCCACAGGAAGTCGTTGGCGTCCGCCGTCATCGGCGCAGCGAGACGCGCATCGACGACCTTGTCGGCCAGCGCGTTGGTCGGTCCCTGCTTCTGCAGATTGAGCGTGCCGCCGGCGGTGGCAAGGCCGTAGAACACACTGGCGAGCTTCAACGATCCTGGCTGCCTAGTGTATTCGCCGTTCTTGTATTCGGGATCCTGCCGGATCGACTCCAGCATGATCCGGCGCAGCATCCAGTTGCGCGCGGCCATCGCAGTCGGCTGCGACGCCATCGGAACCAGCGCGTCCATATAGTCGGGATACTTTTCGCCCCACATCCAGGTCTGCATGCCGCCCATCGAATTGCCGATGACGAGCCGCACGTGCTTGACGCCGAGACCTTCGGTCAGCAGCAGGTGCTGCGCCTGGACTATGTCGTCGTAATCGTAATGCGGGAATTTGGTTTTCAGCCCGTCGGACGGCTTGGTGGATTTGCCATGGCCGAGCGCGTCCGGAATGACGATGTAGTATTTCTCGGCGTCGAACGGCTGGCCCTTGCCAAACAGTTGGCCAGCGAAGTTCGCGGTGAGCTGGCTTTTCGCCGAGCCGGCGGTGCCGTGCAATACGAGGATCGCCGGGTTGGAGGGGTCGCCGACCGTGGTGTAATGCAGCCGCACCTCCGGCATCACCTCGCCGGTGTGGAATTTGAAATTCCTGGCGATCCAGTCGCCTTCTTTCGGCGCCGGGTAGTCGGCGGCGAAGACAGGGAACGCGATCAGCGTCAGAGCCAGAGCAAAGGCCAAGCGAAATTTCATGGACGGCCTCCCGGTGAATTTGGCCAGCAGGCTAGCGCGGCGATTTGAACGCGGGAAGGGAGGTAGGCTACGGCTGCCAGGTTGTTTCTTGTGATGTCGCTTCTTGCGATGCGGCATCGGGCATCGTGCGTGCCTTCTCGATGAC
>CAZNTY010000375.1:0-5598 GCA_964576085.1 uncultured Undibacter sp.
TCGTTCGGGCAGGGATAGGGAATGCGCACGATGATCGCGGGGAGACCTGCCGCCTCGAGCTGCGCCATCAGCAAGTCCTCGCGCACGCCGTGCATGCTGACGCGGCCAAAGGCGTCAGTCACCGTGGTGAGCGCGCCGACGATTTCATAGTCGCCGCTCCGGCGCGCCTCATGCAGCGCCCAGGCCGAATCCTTGCCGCTCGACCACGCGATCAGCGCCTTGGGCCTGCTCACGGCTCGCGTTGCCTCTTGTGTCTCGTCCGGCGCTCCGGCTTCGGACCGGGCTTTGTTTGCGGCAATCCGGCAACGACGCGGAGCGCGGCATCGGCCGCGCGCGTGCCGGAGTTCCACGCGCCGTTGACCGTGCCCCACAACGTCTCGTGCGCCGCTTCCCCGGCAAACCAGACGCGGTCGCGAAGCGGCGTTGCCAACGTCCGGCGCGCATCGGCATGGCCGGGAGCCGCCGCTGAAAACGCGCCCCCAACCAGCGCATCCGCGCTCCATCGCGTCGCAATGCTGCGCTTGACCGCATCCTTCATGCCGGTGCCGAAGGTGTCGGCGATCCACTGCACGGCAAAGTCGGCCAACGCCGCTTCGCCGGACCGCGCCAGGTCGCGTGCGAGGTTGCCGCCGACGCTGACCACCGACAGTGTGCTGCCGCCGATATTGGCGAGCAGCGCCGCGGTGCGGGCGCCATTCGCCTTCTCGAACACCAGGTCGTCCGGATCGAGATCGAGGGGATTGCCTGACATCTCCAGCGCGATCTGCTCCTGCTGGCCGAGCGAGAGCGATGCGACGGCATCGGCGTGGCTCTTCGGCAACTCGGGCATGAAGGCGATGGCGCCGCGCGCAAGCACCGCGGTCGAGACCGTAACGATCGCGGTGCGGGCGCGGATCGTGCCTTTCGGCGTGTCAATCAGCAGCGCGCCGCCCCAATCGAGTCTCCGGGCAGGCGTCGACAGCCGCACCGGCAGATCCGCCGCGAGCCGCGCCAGCAGCGCGCCATATCCTTGGCGGCAGAAGCCGTCGGCATTGCGCTCCGGCGCACGAGCGAAGTCGGCGGCCGACACCTCCGACAGCGGCTTGCCCACGCTGTAGGGACCAAGCACGAATTCGACGGTGTCGCGCCACGATCCGAGATCGCCGGGCAGCACGGCGGCCGCCGGACGGTCCATTCCGACGCGCCCGGCGTCGACGATGGCGCGATTGGCGCGCACCAGCACCGCCAGGAATTCTTCGAGCTCGCTCTCGCGCGCGCGGCGCGGCGCCACCCGCAGTTTCTGTCCGCGCGGCGCCGGATAGAGGTCGAAGCCGCCGGCACCGGCAAGGATCAGCGGATTGTCGGCAAAGCGATGAATCCAGTGCGCGCCGCGATCGAACGGCGCAGAGAAACTGCCATCGTCCGTCACGCAGCGACCGCCGATATGGTCCGCCGCCTCGATCATGACGAACCGCACCTTGGCCGCGGCGCACCGCCTCGCGGCGGCGATGCCGGCAGCACCTGCGCCGATGATCGCCACCGGAACGTCGGCAATGTCCTGCGCCGAGGCGACGGACGGCGCGGCGACCAGCGCCGCAGAGCCGGCAACGAACGAACGGCGGGAAAGCTCCGGCATGGTATCCGAATGGTTGAGGCGGGAGCGCGACATTGCCCGAAGCGGCATCATCCCGCAAATCTCATCACTAACGTCCGGCTAACGCGATCGTTGCCGAGTGAACCAAATTGCAATGAGTCGCAGCTAGATTGTCTGCAACAAGACGCGCGGGGGCAACGGCGCGCCGGCGATTTGGGACGCGGCAAGGATGAGTTGGGTCTTCGGCAATATCGGCCAGGTGCTCGCGCACTATCTGGAAAAGCCGGAGCGCGGCTATGAGCCGTTCACGCCGAGCGAAGCGGACGCGCTGCGCGCGGTGCTCAAGCCCGGTGACGTGCTGCTGGTCGAAGGCAACAATCACATTTCCGGCGTCATCAAGTATCTCACGCAGTCGACCTGGTCGCACGCGGCGCTTTATGTCGGCCCGATCGGCGAGCGGATCGCACCGAGTGGCGAGCCACTGGTGCTGGTCGAAGCCAATATCGGCCAGGGCGTGGTCGCTTCGCCGCTGTCGAAATACGCGCGCTTCCACACGCGCATCTGCCGGCCGGTCGGGCTGACCGTCGACGACGCGGCGCGTGTTTGCGCCTATGCCACCGAGCGCATCGGCTTTGACTACGACCTCAAGAACATCTTCGACCTGATGCGCTATCTGATGCCGCTGCCGGTGCCGCAGCGCTGGCGCCGGCGCATGATGGCGCTCGGCTCCGGCCACCCGACCCGCATCATCTGCTCGGCGCTGATCGCACAAGCATTTGCATCCGTGCGCTATCCGATCCTGCCGAAGGTGACGACGATCGACAGCGAACAGGCGCGGCAGGAGATTCTCGAAATCCGCCATTCCTCGCTTTATGCGCCGCGTGATTTCGACATCTCGCCCTATTTCGAGGTGGTGAAGCCGACCGTCCTCAAGGGATTCGACTACCGGATGATGAGCTGGATCGACCCGCCGGCCGGTGCGCCGCAGATCCCGGCGCCATCGCTGGCGCCGACGACGCAAGAGGAAACGCTGTCCCCTGCAGCCTGAACTCTTGCTTTAACGGCCACCGTTCCTACCTATCGCCGGCATGTTCGACGCAGCCGCCCGCGCCCTTTCCGAGATGTTCACCGCGCCGTTGCGCGCCGTCATGCTCAAGGCGGTCGGCCTCGCGCTGCTCCTCATCGTGCTGATCGGCATCGCGCTGCAACGGCTGTTTGCGGCGCTGGCCGAAGGCGGCGCGGATTGGGCCGAGCACACCTACGGCGTGGTGCCGCACGGCGCCTGGAGCATCATGGTCTGGGTCCTGTCGATCATGGCCGGGCTCGGCATCGTCACCGGCGCGCTGTTCCTGATGCCGGCGGTGACGGCGTTCGTCGGCAGCTTCTTCGTCGACGAGATCGCCGACCATATCGAGCGCGCCGATTATCCGGCCGATCCGCCCGGCCGCGCGCTGCCGTTCCTGCGCGCGCTGGTCGAGGGCCTGAAGACCGCGCTGCTCGCGCTCGTCGTCTACCTGTTCGCGCTGCCGTTCGTGCTGTTCGCCGGCATCGGCTTCCTGGTGCTGCTCGTCGCCAATGCCTGGCTCCTGGGCCGGGAGTATTTCGAGCTCGCCGCCATGCGCTTTCGCTCGCCGGAGGAGGCCCGGGCGATGCGCAGGCAGAACGCCGGCTATCTGTTCGGCGCCGGCCTGCTGATCGCGCTGTTCGTGTCGATCCCGATCATCAACTTCGCGACGCCGATCTTCGCGATGGCGTTCATGGTGCACATCCACAAGCGGCTGTCCGGCGCGCGGACAGAGCTGATCGCGCCGCCACGCTGACAGACTTTGGATTGTCATGCCCGGCCTTGTGCCGGGCATCCCGCTTAGGAAGGCATGGTGCATTCCTAAGCGGGATGGCCGGGTCAAGCCCGGCCATGACGGCCAATTTGGGCATTTGCAACCGTTAAAAATCGGCCATTCATTTTCGGCCAGGCCCTAGGACGCCTTCTGCAGCACCGTCTTGCCGGGCCACTTGCACAGGTCGCTGATGATGCATTTTTCGCACAGCGGCTTGCGGGCGACGCACGTATAGCGGCCGTGCAGGATCAGCCAGTGGTGGGCGTGACGCCTGTACGGCTCCGGCACGATCTCATTGAGCTTATGCTCGACGTCCAGCGGGGTCTTGCCGGGCGCAAGCCCGGTACGATTGCCGACGCGGAAGATGTGAGTGTCGACCGCGATGGTCGACTCGCCGAACGCGACATTGAGCACGACGTTGGCAGTCTTGCGGCCGACGCCCGGCAATGCTTCGAGCTCGTCGCGCGTGCGCGGCACCTGCCCGTGATGCTCGGCGAGCAGTTGCTTCGACAGCGCGATCACGTTCTTCGCCTTGGTGCGGTAGAGCCCGATGGTCTTGATGAGGCTGCGCACCTTGCGCTCGCCGAGCCTGACCATTTTCTCCGGCGTGTCGGCGAGCGCGAACAGCGCCGGCGTCGCCTTGTTGACGCCGGCGTCGGTCGCCTGCGCCGACAGTACCACTGACACCAGCAGCGTGAACGGATTGGTGTGCCTGAGCTCGGTCTGCGGTTTCGGATTGGCAGCCTTGAAGCGGCGGAACGCTTCCTCGATCTCGGCCTTGTTCCAGGCAGGGATTTCGGCATGTTCGGCCTTGGCGTCCGCAACCGCCCGCGCCGCGGGGCCTTTCACCGTGGCCTTCCTCGCCGGAGATTTCCGCATTTTGCGGGCTGTTTGAGCCATGAATGACGGTATACTGAGCCTATGATCCTAGACAATCGCGCCGAGCTCGAGCCGATCTTCGAGGCGGTGATCACGCCGCACCGCTCGCTCGGCCGGACCGGCTTCCTGGCGCTGATGATCGCCGTCGGCGCCGTCAGCTTCGTGTCCGGCATGGCATTCCTGATGATGGGCGCCTGGCCGGTGTTCGGCTTCTTCGGGCTCGACGCGCTGCTGCTCTACTGGGCCTTTCGGGTCAATTACGGCCGCGCGGCGGCCTACGAGGTCGTCACCGTCACGCCGGTCGAATTGCGGGTGCGCAAGGTCAGCCACCGCGGCCAGGTGCGCGAATGGGCGCTCAACCCGCTCTGGGTCACGCTCGACAAGGTGACGCAGGAGGACTACGGCATCCAGCGGCTGTTCCTGGTGTCGCGCGGCAAGCGGCTGGCGGTGGCGAGCTTCCTCGGTCCGGATGAAAAAGCTTCGTTTGCTCAAGCGCTTGGCGCCGCGCTGGGCACTGCCAGGCGGGGCGTGACGCGGACGGCTTTCTAGGCAGAAATCGGGTGGTCCCTCCGCTGGCCGCGGTCTAGATAGCGGCCATGACACTTGTAACGCCCTTTGCACAGACCATGACAGAGCTTGAGCCGATCATCCGCCAGCCGCCGCTCGCGGCTCTGAAAACCGCCGCGGCCGATTACGACATCGTGCGCCGCGCCATCGCCCACATCCGGGGCAACTGGCGCGCGCAGCCCGAAGTCGAAACCGTCGCCGAGGCCGCCGGCGTGACGCCGACCGAGCTGCACCACCTGTTCCGCCGCTGGTGCGGACTGTCGCCCAAGGCGTTCCTGCAGGCGCTGACCCTGAACCACGCGCGCGAGTTGTTGCGCGACTCGGCAAGCGTGCTGGAAACCTCTTACGAGGTCGGCCTGTCCGGGCCGGGCCGGCTGCACGACCTGTTCGTGACGCACGAAGCCATGTCGCCGGGCGAGTGGAAGGCGGGCGGCGAAGGTCTGACCCTCCCCTACGGATTCCATCCCTGTCCGTTCGGCACCGCGCTGGGGATGACGACGCCGCGCGGCCTCGCCGGCCTCGCGCTTGCCGATGCCGGCAAGGAGAAATCGGCGCTGCGCGACATGCGCTCGCGCTGGCCGAAGGCCCGCTATGTCGAGGCCGCGGTCGCGACCGCGCCGACCGCGGCGCGCATCTTCGACCCGAAGCTGTGGCGCAAGGACCGCCCGCTGCGCGTCATCATGATTGGCACCGATTTCGAAGTCCGCGTGTGGTAGAAACTGCTGCACATCCCGATGGGCG
>CAZNTY010000376.1:0-2773 GCA_964576085.1 uncultured Undibacter sp.
CGTCGCCGCCATCACCCGCCTGCCCTTCACCAGCGCCGATAACAAGTTCGAGCACATGGCCGGCCATGACGCCTATGTGTTCGCGCACGGCGCCATCACCGCGGCGGCGACCGCGCTGTTCAAGATCGCCAACGACATCCGTCTGCTCGGCTCGGGACCGCGCTCCGGCCTCGGCGAGCTGATGCTGCCCGAGAACGAGGCGGGCTCCTCGATCATGCCGGGCAAGGTCAATCCGACCCAGTGCGAGTCGCTGACGATGGTGTGCTGCCAGGTGTTCGGCAACCACACCACGATCACGGCCGCGGCGAGCCAGGGCCACTTCGAGCTCAATGTCTACAAGCCGGTGCTGGCGTACTGCATGCTGCAGTCGATCCGGCTCCTGGCCGACGCGGCGCGCTCCTTTACCGACAACTGCGTGATCGGCATCAAGGCCAATGAGGCGCGCATCCGCGAGCTGATGGAGAAGTCGCTGATGCTGGTGACGGCGCTGTCGCCCCACATCGGCTACGACAAGGCGACCCAGATCGCCAAGGCCGCGCACAAGAACGGCACCACGCTGCGCGAGGAGGCCGTCAAGGCCGGCGTATCGGACAAGGACTTCGACCGCTGGGTCGATCCGCGAAAGATGATCGGGCCGGACTGATGGGCGAGATCGTCAATCTCCGCATCGCGCGCAAGCGGGCGAAGCGCCGCGACGGCGAGACGGCCGCGGCCGCGCGGCGCCTCGCGCACGGCACGCCAAAAGCCCTGCGGCAGGAGATCGACGCACGCCGCGACAAGGCGGCACGCGATCTCGATGGACACCGGCGTACCCGGGACGACGAATGAACCCGACGGTGGTCAAGCGCTCGGTGATGATCGCCGGGCACAAGACCAGCATCAGCCTCGAGGATGCGTTCTGGAAGGCGCTGAAGGAGATCGCCCGCGCGCGCGGCGTCACGCTCTCGGCGTTGGTGGCGGCGATCGACGACGGGCGGCGCGGCGGCAACCTGTCCTCGGCGATCCGCGTCTTCGTGCTGGAGCATCACCGCCGTTAGCGTGTTTCCAGGTGGTCCGATTAGGCTTTCGGCGTCATGCCCGGCTTTATGTCGGGCATCCACGTCTTAACAGCTTATCAGCAGATGGCCGGGACAAGCCCGGCCATGATGTGTGGAGTGCTTCCGTGCGCCCGGGAAAGACGCTAGCGCACGCCCTGCACCGCGGGCGCCGGCAGGATGTTGATGGGCGGCGGCAGTGACGGCGCGGCCGGAGTCGCCGGGTGCGGCACGAGCCTTTTCGGCACGCTGGTTTCTTTCGGCTTCGGCGGCGGAGGAGCAGGCGGCGGCACGGCCGCCGGTTCAGGTTCGGCGCGCGGCAGTGTCGGCTCGGGCTTTGGTTCAACTTTGGGTTCGGTTTTCGGCTCTACCGTCGGCTCCACTTTGGGCGCCGCCTCGATCGCCTCGAGCTTCTTCGACTGCAGGTCGATCGCACGCAGCGTCAGCCAGCCGGTGAGCCCCGAGACGTCGAGCGTCCTCGTTGGCGCGGCGACCGGACCGTGCAGCGCGAGGAAAATGTCGGGGCGCGTGCCGGCCGCCGTCTCGCCGCCGGTGAGCACCAGCCGCGCGTCGAGCGTGCCGTTGGTGAGGTCGAGCGCGCCGGCGAGCGACAAGTCAGCGCCCTTGTCGGCGCCCTCGCCGGTCGCCTTGGCGTCGTTCAGCCTCACCTGGCCGGCATTGATGGCGAGCTCTCCGGCGGCCTGCTTCACCCGGAACGGGCCGCTGTCCAATGCCTTGCCGGCGAGGCTTTCGACCTTCGACGCCTCCGCCGGCAGGCCCTGATCGACCGCGCGGGTGACGGCGGCGAAAGCGCGCGGATCGAGGCCGGCGAACTGGCCGTCGCTGAGCGCAATCTTGCCCGCGCCATGCAGCGAACCCACCAGCGCCACCGGGCTGCGGCCGCTGCCTTCGACGTCCGCCTCCATGGTCAGCCGCCCGCCGACCGGCGGACGCGCCGCGACCGGCAGCATGGCGGCGACGTCGCCGTTGCTGAGAGACACCCGCGCCTGCGCGGTGAGGCCTTCGGCGCCGGACCTGAGCGCGATCCTGCCGCGGAGGTCGCCGCCGGCCAGCGAGGCCGACACATTGTCGAGCACGGTCCCGCCGGGGCCGAGCATCAGCGCCGCGCGAAATTGCCGCGCCGTCAGATTGAGCGGCAGCTTCGCGCGCAGCGCATTCAGCGTTACCTCGCCGACGAGCCCGTCCGTTGCGTCCTGGCCGAACGGCGTCGAGGACCAGGTCCAGTCTGTCCCGGTTGTCGGCACGGCAGCGACCGTCGCCAGCAATGCCGCGACATCGAGGTCGTCGGCGTCGAGCGCGCCGCCGATGCGGCTCGGCACGGCGAGCGACGCCGTGAGCTTGCCGCGCAGCCTGCTGCCCGCGACGACGGCCGAGATTTCGTCGGCGGCGAGCGCCTTGCCGTCGGACGTGACGCGGGCGGTGGCGGCGACCGGCAGGCTCGCGCCGCGCAGCGGCGCAAGGTCGGCCCGCGCGATGTTGATGGACAGCGCGCCGGCCGGCCAGTCGCCGGACCCGAGCTTGATCGTGCCTGTCGCGCTTGCCGCCAGCGCCGGTGAGGATACCCAGGCGTTGAGCGCCATGTCGCCGGACGGATCGCCGCTCAGCGTCAGGCGCAGCGTGCCGGCCGCCTTGCCGACCGTGACGACACGATCCAGCCCGAGCGCGCCGGCCACTATGCCGATATCGGTCGCGTCGGCCTGCCCCTGCATGTGGAAGCT
>CAZNTY010000377.1:0-9534 GCA_964576085.1 uncultured Undibacter sp.
CGGCAAGATCACGTTCGACGGCTCCATCAGCACGCAGCCGACCCTGAAGATTGCCGGCACGCTCGGCGCCGACTCGCCCTCACTGCGCAAGGTGCTGCATTGGGCCGGGCAGAAGCCGCCCCCGGGCGGCGGTTTCGAGCACTTCGCTCTGAAGGCCGACACCAACGTGGTCGGCGGCACCATCGCGCTCTCCGCCGTGAATATCGAACTCGACGACAATCGCGCCGAAGGCGTGTTGGCCTTTGCGGTCGACGGACGCCGCACCTTGCAGGGCACACTTGCCGCCGACGAGCTCGATCTGCGGCCTTACATTTCGGCGGTGCGTTTCGTCAGCCCCGAGCGACACGAATGGAGCGACGGCCATATCTCGCTCGAAGGCATGTCGGATTTCGACGTCGACCTGCGACTGTCGGCCGGATCGGTGGTGCTGTCGGATGCAAAGCTCGGCCGCACCGCCATCGCCGCCAATCTGCGCGGCGGCCATCTGAACATGACGATCGGGGAGTCGCAGGCCTTCGGTGGCATCATCAAGGGCACCATCGCGCTGGCCAACTTCACCAGCGGCGTCGACGTCAAGTCGCAACTGCAATTCAACGACGTCGATCTGGATACGTGCCTGTATCAGTTGTTCAACCTGCGGCGGCTGGAAGGCAAGGGCAACCTGGTCCTGACAGTGGAAGGCTCCGGCGAAAGCATCCTTGCTGTCACACGCACCCTCAACGGCTCGGCTACCCTTATCGGCAAGGAGGGCGCGCTAATCGGTCTCAATGTCGAGCAGCTCCTGAGACGGCTTGAGCGGCGACCGCTGTCGGGAGGCGCCGAGCTGCACACCGGACGCACGCCCTATCGGCAGATCGCGATCGGGCTGAAGATCACGCAGGGCAAGGTCACGGTCGACGACGTGACGATCGAAGGCTCGGGCGTGCGGCTCGCGTTGGCCGGCTCGGCCTCCATTCCGGCCCGCGACCTCGATCTCACCGGAACCGCCACCCTGCTTGCCACCGGTAACGGCACGGGCTTCGAACTGCCGTTCGTGGTGCAGGGCTCCTGGGATGATCCGATCGTGTTGCCCGACGCACAGATCCTGATCCACCGCTCGGGCGCCGCGGCGCCGCTGCTCAACGCCGTCCGCAACCGACGCGTCCGCGACACCGTGCGCTCCGCGATCGAGCGGCTGACCGGCCAACCGGCCGCCGCAAGCGCAGCTCCGAAGCCGCAGGAATAGCTCAGACCGCGGACTGTGGCTCGGTGCCGTCGTCCTCGTCGACCAGCATCAGCTTGCGCGGCTCCGGGCCGTAGTAGTCACCGAGATGCACGGTGGCGCGCGGCTTGGCCAGGATCGAGATCAGCCGGTCGGTCAGGGCCTTGGCCGACACCGGCTTGCAGAGGAATTCATTGACGCCGATGCGCACAGCCTCGACGATGCGGCTGCGCTCGCCGTGCGCCGTAAGCATGATGATGGGGATGTCGGGGAACGGAAACACACCCGGCGAGCGTACGATGCGCACGAGCTCCGGCCCGTTGAGCAGCGGCATCTCCCAATCGAGGATCACCACGTCGGGCTGCACCCCGCGGATCTGCTCGAGCGCGGCGATGCCGTCGCCAGCCTCATAGATTTTCTTGACGCCAATATTGATCAGCAGGCTGCGCACCATCTTGCGCATGAACGCATTGTCGTCGACGACCAGCACGCCGAGTTTCTGAATCAGGAAATCGACGTGCCTGCCCTGGATCATGACGCAATTCGGCCCACAATTGTGGCCGGCATGTCACCACGATTGCGTTAGCGGGCGGTAAAGCGCCGCAAAACCGCGCTCCGCCGCTAATCCCGGCGCGTCAATGTCCGTCGCACGGCATCATGCCAGCCCGCCCATTTGCGCGCGCGCGTCGCCTCATCCATGCGCGGCTCGAAGCGGTGCTCGAGCCGCCAGCTTTTGGCAAAACCGTCGAGGTCGGGATAAAGCCCGGCGGCACGACCGGCGAGATAGGCTGCGCCAAGGGCGGTCGTCTCCAGCACCGCCGGCCGGTCGACCGAGCTCGCCAGGATGTCGGCCAGAAACTGCATCGTGAGGTCACTTGCCGTCATGCCACCATCGACCCGCAATGCCACGGTGGCTCCTCCAGCCGCCGACCAGTCGGCTCGCATCGCCTCGATCAGGTCGCGGGTCTGGTAGCCGACCGCCTCGACGGTCGCGCGCGCGATCTCGGCTGGCCCGCTGTTGCGGCTCAAGCCGAAGATCGCCCCGCGCGCCTGCGCGTCCCACCAGGGCGCGCCGAGCCCGACGAAGGCCGGGACGAGATAGACCTGCTCGGCCGGGTCGGCCTGCCGCGCCAGCGCGTCGAGCTCGCCCGATTGTCCGATCAGCCCCATGCGGTCGCGCAGCCACTGCACCGCCGCGCCCGCGATAAAGATCGAGCCTTCGAGCGCGAAGGTGCGCCTGCCGTCGAGCTGATAGGCGATGGTGGTGAGGAGGCGGCGGTTCGAGCTGACCCGCTCGGAGCCGGTATTGAGCACGGCGAAACAACCGGTGCCGTAGGTCGATTTGACCATGCCAGGGGTAAAGCAGCCCTGCCCGACCGTCGCCGCCTGCTGGTCGCCGGCGCAACCGAGAATACGGATCGGGCTGCCAAACAGGTCCGACGCGGTGGTGCCGAATTCGCCGCAGCAATCGCGGACCTGCGGCAACAGGCTCATCGGCACACGGAACAGCGCTGCCAGATCGCGGTCCCATTCGCCGCGGCCGATGTCGAACAGCAGCGTGCGCGCGGCATTGGTTGCATCGGTCGCATGGACGCGGCCGCCGGTCAGCCGCCAGATCAGGAAGCTGTCGATGGTGCCGAAAGCCAGCCGGCCGCTCTCGGCGGCAGCCCGCGCGCCATCCACGTAGTCGAGCAGCCATGCGATCTTGCTCGCCGAGAAATAGGGGTCGAGCAGCAGCCCGGTCTTCGCGACAATGATGGCCTCATGCCCTTCGCCGCGCAGCCGCTCGCAAAGATCCGCGGTGCGGCGGTCCTGCCAGACGATGGCGTGATGGATCGGCTTGCCGGTCGCGCGATCCCAGATGACGGTTGTTTCGCGCTGGTTGGTGATGCCGATGCCGGCGACGTCGGGCGCTGCGACCCTGGCTTTCGCCATAGCGTCGCGCACGGTCGCAACAGCGGCGTCCCAAATCTCTTCGGTATCGTGCTCAACCCATCCCGGCGACGGATAGAGTTGCCGCAGCTCGCGCTGCGCAACGGCCAGCGGCGTCAGCGCCCTGTCGAAGACGATGGCGCGGGTCGATGTCGTGCCTTGATCGATTGCGATGACGGCGTCCGCCACGATGGCCCTTGCATCCCTGCGCCGGTCGGCGCGGGTGCAAGATTAGGCCAGCAGCACGACATTGTCGCCAGCTTTGAGGAAGGCCTGCTTGCGCGGCTCAGGACCGTAATAGTCGCCGCGGCGAATCAACTTGCGCGGATTGTTCAGCACCGCCATGAGCCGGTCGGACAGCGCCTTCGAGGACACCGGCTTGAGCAGGAATTCATGCACGCCGCTCTCCATCGCGGAAATTACGCGCGAGCGCTCGCTGTGCCCGGTGAGCATGATGATCGGAATGTCGGGATAAGGAAATGTCTCCGGCGAGCGTATCGCGCGGACGAACCCCCGGCCGTCGAGACCCGGCATTTCCCAGTCGACGATGGCAATGTCGGGCGACCTGGTACGGATCAGCTCGAGTCCCGAGACGCCATCGGCGGCCTCGTAGATCGTACGGACGCCGATGCTCATCAGCAAGGTACGCACGACCTTGCGCATGTAGTGTTCGTCGTCGACCACCAGAACCTTGATGGTCTCGAGTCGGCGCAACAACATTCGGGCATCGAGCATGATGGCAGCCTGTCCCAATGGCCTTTCGGCGGCTACCGTTAAACCACAATCGAATGAGGGTGGCGTAAACCGGTCGGTCGAATTCCGGGCGATCGATTAACCAGCTTGTAACCAGAGCGGCGCTCAAGCCGCATTTTCGCTGATGAATCGAGCCAGCGCCTCGATGTCCGGCGCGCTCGCCGCCAGCCCCGATTTACCGCGGCGCCACAGCACGTCCTCGGCGGACTGCGCCCATTCGTGCCGCATCAGGTAGCGCACCTCGGCGCCGGTAACGCCGCCGGCGAAGCGCGGCCCCAGGTCGCCGTCGCTTTTCGCATCGCCAAGCATGTGCTCGAGGCGGGTGCCGTAGGCGGCAAACAATCGGCGCGCCTGCTTGTCATCCAGAAACGGCCAGCGGCTGTGCACCCGCGAGATGTTGAGGTCGAACTCGTCGACGGCAAACTCGCCGCCAGGCAAGCTCGACTGCGCCGTCCAGGGCGCGCGAAGCTGGAAAAAATGCGCAACGCGCGCCAGCGCGGCCTCTGCCAGACGGCGTGCCGTCGTGATCTTGCCGCCGTAAATGGTGAGCACCGGCGCCTCGCGGAAGCGCTCGTCGAGCGTCAGCGTATAGTCGCGCGTCACGTCTTCCGGCTTCCTGGAACCGTCGTCGTGCAGCGAGCGCACGCCGGCGAAGGCCCAGATCACCTCATCCGGCGAAATGGGAACGCGGAAATAGCGGTTCACTGCATTGCAAAGATAGACGATCTCGCCCGCGGTCGGCGCGGGGGCATTGACGTCGCCGACAAAGGCCTCGTCAGTGGTGCCGATCAAGGTGAAGTCCTGCGCGAAAGGCAACGCGAAGACCACGCGACCGTCAGGCGCTTCGAACGTATAGGCGCGGTCATGGTTGAAATCGCGACGCACGACAATATGGCTGCCTTTGACAAGGCGCACATCATCGGACAGCGGCACGCGCAACACCGTCTCGGCCACTTGGCTGATCCACGGTCCCGCCGCATTGACCAGCACCCGCGCGGTCGCGGTCTGCCGGCGACCCCGGTTGTTGAGCACCAGCTCCCACTCCTCGCGGCGCTCGGCGCGGACACAGCGGGTGCGGGTGCGGATGTCGGCGCCACGCTCTTTCGCATCGAGCGCCATCAGCACGACGAAGCGCGCATCGTCGACCGAGCAGTCGGAATACTCGAAGCCGTAGCGGAAAGTACGCTTGAGCGGCTGGCCGACCGGGTGATGGGTGAGGTCGATCATTCGCGTGCCGGGCAGGATGTTGCGCCCGGCCAGCCGGTCGTAGATGAACAGCCCGGCACGCAGCAGCGCCGCATGGCGAAATCCGCCGGCCGGCGGCAGCATGAAGCGCAGCGGCCGCACAATGTGCGGCGCCATGCGCAGCAACACCTCGCGCTCGCCCAGCGCCTCGCGTACCAGCCGGAATGCGGCATGCTGCAGGTAGCGCAGACCACCGTGAATGAGCTTGCTGGAGGCCGAAGACGTCCCGGCGCCCAGATCGTTCTGCTCGACCAGCAGGACGCGCAAGCCGCGACCGGCAGCATCGCGCGCGATCGCCGTCCCGTTGACGCCGCCGCCGATGATAGCGAGATCAAATTCGGCCATGTCTCGATTCGTACGGTTGGGCGGAGAACGGGGGTCCGGCCGGGCCGGCTCAAGCAGCAGGCGTTCTCCAATGGCACAAGATTCCTTGCCGGGTTGCTAATTCGCCGCAGCTTCGCCATACCGGCCGCGCAGAATTGCCTGTCCGAAGCTCCATGACCTGCGCATGCCCTCCCCCCGCCTGTTGGTGATTGAAGGCAACGACCGAAAAACCATGGCCGAGCACGTTGCCGCCGGCGGCATCGAAGCGAGCCAGGGCTATTCCAATCTGCTGCGCGAATTGCTGCCGGGCGCGAGCGTCGATATCGCCTATCCGGCCGACCCCGCTGCCCTGCTGCCGGACGGCCAGGCCCTTGAGGGCTATGACGGGGTCGCTATCACCGGCTCGGGCTTGCATGTCTACCACGGCGGCCCCGAGGTCCTGCGGCAGGTCGAACTGGTCCGCGCCTGTCTGGCCACCGGTACGCCGATATTCGGCTCGTGCTGGGGCATGCAGATCCTGACCGTGGCCGCCGGCGGCGCGGTGCGCCGGAACCCGAAGGGCCGCGAGATTGGCTTCGGACGTGGCATCAGGCTCACCGAGGCCGGCCGCAAGCATCCGATGTATGCCGGCAAGATGGACGTGTTTAACGCTCCGACGGTGCATCTCGACGAGGTGGAGACCACGGCGCCGGGCTCGACGGTGCTGGCGACCAACGCCATGTCCGAGGTGCAGGGCATCGAGATCAGGACCAACGGGTCGACGGCGTGGGGCGTGCAATATCATCCCGAATATCCCCTGCGTGAGGTCGCCACCATCGTGCGCCGGATCGGAACCCGGCTGATTTCGGAGGGATTCTTCCTCGACGCCGCGGACATCAAGGAGTTCGCCGGGGATCTCGACGAGCTCGACAAGAATCCCGATGACAAGCGCCTGGCGTGGCGGCACGGCATCAGTAAGAATGTGCTCGACAAGACATTGCGCACCAGCGAGGTCGCGAACTGGATCGAATTCCAGGTGCTGCCAATGCGGGTGAAGCGCGGAAGAGGGTGATGGACGACTTCAACGGACGCACCGTCGTCGTCACGGGCGGCACCGGCGCGCTCGGCACGGCCGTGGTCGGCGCGCTGATCGGCGCCGGGGCGCACTGCCGCGTGCCTTATCGCGACGAACGCGACACCGCGAGCTTCGCCCACCGCGGTCACCGGCAGGTCACGCTTGTTGCCGTAAAGGACTTATCGGACGAGGCCGATGTGGCGAGACTCTACGACGGCGTTTCACCACTTTGGGCCTCGATCCATATCGCCGGCGGCTATCTGTGGGCCCCGATCGCCGAGACCGACAAGGCCACGCTGATGAGACAGATCGAGACCAACTTCGTCTCGTGCGTCCTCTGCTGCCGCGCCGCCATCAAGGCCATGGGCGGCAATGGCGGCCGCATCGTCAATGTGGCGGCGCGCCAAGCGCTGGAATGGCGGCTCGGCGCGCATCAAACCGCGTATGGCGCGAGCAAGGCTGCGGTCGCGGCATTCACCGCCGGGCTCGCCGAGGAGATCGCGAAGGACGGCATCCTGGTCAATGCCGTTGCACCGTCGATCATGGACACGCCGGCCAACCGCAAGGACATGCCAAAGGCCGACTTCGGCAAATGGCCGAAGGTCGAGGAGGTTGCCGCAACGATTGTGTTCCTCGCCTCATCCGCCAACCGAGTGACCCGCGGGGCGATCGTGCCGGTTTACGGCAAATCCTGAGTCAACCCGCGACCGGGACCAGTTCGAGCGGCGCCCGCAACAGCCGCTGCACGGCCGGCGACGCTACGACCTCGCGGCCCTCGGCATAGGCTTCGTGATTCCGCTCGATCTCGTCGAGGTCGTAGAGATAATTGACCATCACGCCATGCCCCTGGGCAAGCGAGCGCTCGGACGTATCACCAAGCCAGTTGATGCGTTCGAGCCGGGCGCCATTGCCGAGATGGAAGCGCGCCACCGCGTCGAGCGGCAGGCCACGGCTGTTGCGGGCTCTCAGGAAGTACCATGCGGCCGCGCGCAGCAGCGGGTCCTTGAGCTGGTCGAACACTACGGGGTCAGTCCACCACAGGTCGCGGTCGAGCAGGGCGAACACCGGCCGATCAGCGGTGGGAATCGCCTTTGAATTTTCGTTCGACAGTTCGCCTTTCAGCCAGGCAGCGAAATGAGTCACGGGCGAGAGCGTCACGAAGGTGGAGAGCTTGGGCAATTCGCGGCAGAGGTCCTCGACCACCTGCTTGATGAGAAAATTGCCGAACGAAACGCCGGCGAGGCCGCGCTGGCAGTTCGAAATGGAATAGAAAACCGCGATGCGCGCTTTGTCCGGCTCGAGGAAATCCTGCCGGCCGCTCGCAAGAATGGGCGCGATGGCGCCAGGAATTTCCTTCTCCAGCGCCACCTCGACGAAGATCAGCGGGTCGTCAACCACCGCCGGATGGAAGAAGGCAAAGCAGCGCCGGTCGGGCGGATCGATGCGGCGGCGCAGGTCGTCCCAGTCGCGAATCTCATGGACCGCCTCGTAGCGGATGATCTTTTCGAGGATGGAAGCCGGCGTCGACCAGTCGATCCGGCGCAACACCAGGAAGCCGCGGTTGAACCAGGACGAGAAAAGGTGGACGAAGTCATTGTCGAGAGCGGCAAGATCGCCCCGCCGGCCGAGCACATCCATCAGTTGTTCGCGCATCTGCACCAGCGCGCGGGTGCCGCCGGGCGCCAGGTTGAGCCGCCGGAACAGTTCCTGCCGGCGCGGCTCGGAGGCCGCATGCAGTTCGGCCGCCGCGTTGTCGCCAGGCGACTGCTGCCAGGCCGCAATCGCAGCCTCGAGCCGCTTCTGGTCAGGGCCAAAGCGCGTCGCCAGCGCCTCGAAAAACGCTATGCGGGGGCCGGTCGTCAGTTGGCTATAGCGCGCGAGGATATCGGCCGCGAGCGCCACGCCCGACGCTTCGCCCCGGCCGGTTAACAGATGCTCACACAGATCAACGAGCGATTCGGATGAAGCCGCCGGCTCGCCGCGCCGCTCGCGCTTGAGCAACGCGCGGCCGCGCTCGGAAATCGATTGCAGCAGTTCTCCGAAGAATGATGAGTTCATGTCACGCGCAACTGCCGTGCCGGCCCGCCTTCATTTACCGGCACCCATCAGATAGTTCGGCAACCATGTGGCAATTTCCGGGAAGATGCACAAGATCACGATCGCCAGCATCATGCAGATGACATACGGCAGTGTTCCCCACATCACCTTGGCGAGCGGCACGTCCGGCGCGATCGCGTTGACAATATAGATATTCAGGCCAACGGGCGGGTGGATCAGACCAATCTCCATGTTGATCGTCAGGATCACGCCAAACCAGACCGGGTCGAAGCCGGCTGCCGTAATAATGGGCAGCAGGATCGGGCTGGTCATCAGGATGATGGCCGCCGGCGGAAGGAAGAAGCCGCACACCAGCAGGAAGATATTGATAAGGAACATCAAAACCCATTTGTTGGCGTGCATGTCCGCGATGCCTTGCGCCAGCGTCTGGGTGAGATAGAGCGACGTCAGCATGTAGCCGAACAGCACGGCTGTCGCGATGATCGTCAGGATCATCACCGACTCGCGCATGGTGTCGCGCAGGATTTGCCAAATCTGCTCCGGCTTGTAGAGCCGATAGATCACGATGGCGAGGATGAGGCAGAGCGCTGCACCGACGCCCGCCGCTTCCGACGGCGTCGCGATGCCACCATACAGCGTGTACATCACGCCAACAATGATCGCGAGGAAGGGCGCGATCTTCGGCACCGCCTCGAATTTCTGCTTCCACGTGTAACGGAAATTCTCGGCGTGCGAACGGAATCCCTGTCGCCAGATCGCGAAGATGGTCCACAGCATGAACAGGCCGGTGAGCATCAATCCCGGCAGCACGCCGGCGATGAACAGACGCCCGATCGAGGTCTCGGTGGCGATGCCGTAAAGGATGAACGTCACCGAGGGCGGGATCAGGATGCCGAGCGTGCCCCCGGCGCAGATCGAGCCGGTGGCAACTTCATCCGGATCGCCGCGGCGGCGCATCTCCGGAATG
>CAZNTY010000378.1:0-7598 GCA_964576085.1 uncultured Undibacter sp.
GACGTCATTGCACTTGCGCTCGGTTATCTGCTAGGCTCGATCCCGTTCGGGCTGCTGCTGACCCGGCTTGCCGGCGGACCGGATATCCGCACCATCGGGTCCGGAAATATCGGCGCGACTAATGTGCTGCGCACCGGCAACAAGGCGCTCGCGGCGGCGACTTTGCTCGGCGACATGCTGAAGGGCACCGTCGCGGTGCTGCTCGCCGCGCACTTTATCGCCGTCGACGCCGCACTCGTCGCCGGGTTCGGCGCCTTCCTTGGCCACATCTTTCCGGTCTGGCTGAAGTTCAGGGGCGGCAAAGGCGTCGCAACCTAGATCGGCGTGCTGCTCGCGCTGGCCTGGCCGGTCGCGCTGCTGTTCGGCGCGGTCTGGCTCATCGTCGCCGCACTGTCCCGCTATTCTTCGCTCGCGGCGCTGATCGCGAGCGCGCTGACGCCAATCGCTCTCCATGTCTACGGCCAGCCGGGAACAGCCCTGCTCTTCATGCTGCTCACCGTGCTGCTGTGGTTCATGCACCGCGCCAACATCGCGCGGCTCCTCGCCCGCACCGAAGGCAAGATCGGACAGCGCTGAACGGTTGTTTGCGACCTCCGCATAAGCGATGCTGTCATTGACGGGGGCGACATGGCCGGCGTGACGCTGAGCGACGAGCAGAAGATCGACTGGCTGCGGCTGATCCGCAGCGACAATGTCGGTCCGCGCACCTTTCGCGACCTGGTCAATTATTACGGCGGCGCGCGCGAGGCGCTGGCAGCATTACCGGCGATGGCGCGTCGCGGCGGCGGCCGGAGCATCCGTATCGCCTCGCGTGAGGACGCCGAGCGCGAGCTCGCCGCGATCCGGGCGGGCGGCGTGCAACTTGTCGCGCTCGGCGAGCCGTCTTATCCACAACGCCTGCAGGCCATCGATGATCCGCCGCCCCTGATCGTCGTGCGCGGCCGGCTCGACGTCCTGAGCCGGCCGATGATTGCGGTGGTCGGCTCGCGCAACGCGTCCGCCGCCGGGATCAAGTTTGCCGAACGGATCGCGTTTGAGCTGGGACAGGCGGGCTTCGTCATCGTGTCCGGGTTGGCGCGCGGCATCGACGCCGCGGCGCATCGCGCCAGCCTCGCGACCGGTACGGTCGCCGTGCTCGCCGGCGGACACAACCGCATCTATCCGAAGGAGCACGAGGGGCTGGCCGAAGACATCGCCAGGCAGGGCGTGGCGTTGTCCGAAATGCCGATCAACTGGGAGCCGCGCGCACAGGATTTTCCACGCCGCAACCGTCTCATCTCCGGTCTCTCGATCGGCGTCGTGGTGGTCGAGGCGGCCAAGCGATCCGGCACCCTGATCACCGCGCGGCTCGCCGGCGAGCAGGGCCGCGAGGTGTTCGCGGTGCCAGGCTCGCCGCTCGATCCGCGCGCCGAAGGCACCAACGGCCTGCTCAAGCAGGGCGCGACGCTGGTGACGGAAGCGGCCGACGTGATCGCCGTCGTCGAGCCGATCATGAGCCGGCCGCCGCCGCAGCCGGCCGAAGAACCGGAGCAGCTTGCGGCAGGGCCGGCGGAGCCCGACGACACCGCCCGGGGACGTATCGTCGCCCTGCTCGGCCCCACTCCGGTCGCAATCGACGATTTGGTACGGCTGTCGAACTTCCCCCCGGCGATCGTGCGCGGGGTGCTCCTGGAACTCGAGATCGCGGGCCGGCTGGAGCGCCACGGCGGCGCGCTGGTGTCGCTGGTGTAATCTCGCGTCACGATTCGAATTTGCACAAAGGGGCCATGTTGATCCGTATTCTGCTTGTCGTTCTGCTTGCCTTTGCCGGCGCCGCGCATGCGCAGGAGGTGCCGGCGCAAAGCTACGCCGCCTTCATCGAGAGCCTGTGGCCGGATGCAAAGGCCAGAGGCATCACCCGCGCGACCTTCGATCTCGCCTTCAACGGCCTGACGGCCGACGAACGCGTCATCAAAGCGATCAAGCGGCAGCCTGAATACGGCAAGCCGTTCGGCGACTACGTCAATTCGATCGTCAATGCGCGCCGCATCGCCGAAGGCCAGCGCAAGATCGCGCAATGGAAAGATACCTTCGCCGCCGTCGAGAAGCGGTTCGGAGTCGACCGTTTCATTCTGACCGCAATCTGGGGAATCGAAACCGATTTTGGCAGCGGAACCGATAACTGGGACGTGTTCCGCTCGATCTCGACCGTGGTTTATGCCGGTTACCGTGTCCCCTATTTCCGCAACGAGCTGTTGGTCGCGCTCAGGATCATGCAGGATAACAAATTCCCGCGGAAGCAGATGGTCAGCTCCTGGGCCGGCGCGATGGGGCAGACGCAATTCATGCCGTCGAACTATGTCGACTATGCCATCGACTTCTCCGGCGACGGCAGGGCCGATATCTGGACCAACGTGCCGGACGTGCTCGGCTCGACCGGCAACTATCTGCAAAAATGGAAATGGGACCCGGCGCTGCCCTGGGGCTTCGAGGTCACGATTCCGGACAAGTTCGATTACCGCAAAAGCCGCGGCTCATTCGCGGAGTGGGACGCGCTCGGCGTCCGGCGCGCCGACGGCAAGCCGTTTCCTGCTAACGGCGATGGCATCTTGTTCTTTCCAGCCGGCTACAAGGGACCGGGCTTCGTTGTGACGAAAAATTTCGACGTGCTGAAGGAGTACAATAACTCGGACGCCTACTCGATCGCGGTCGGTCATCTCGCCGACCGCATCGCCGGCGGCGCGCCGATCCGCGGCAAGTGGCCGGCGGACGATCATCAGTTGTCGCGTGACGCGCGCATCGCGCTGCAAAAGAAACTTGCCGAGCTCGGCTACAAGGTCAACGAGTTCGAGGGCCACGTCGACTTCGACCTGCGCGACAACATCCGGAGCGAGCAGGTCAAGTTCGGGATGGTGCCGGACGGCACGCCGACCACGGCGCTGCTCGAAAGGCTCGGCGCGACGGTGACACGCTGACGCGTTCAGTCGGTCTTCCGCGGGCGCGTGCCGGCCGCCGCGTTCTCAGCCTCGAGCCGCGCCATGTCGAGCAGATAGCCGAGCGTGTCGAGGCCGTGGCGGCGCGCCATCTCCGCGAGGTCGGCGGACAGGGCCTCGATGTAACGGGCGACGCTGCCCGGATCGCCCCGCTTTTCCTTGAATGGTTCGGCCATCACGATTTCGACGCCAGCATTGGACCGGAACGCAGAGACTATCCTTTTAAGTGATTTTTTTCAATTATACATCTTAAAGTTGTGTAGCAATCCCCTCTCTGCGCCCCGGTTTTGATGGCCTGACTGCCTCCTTTTCTGGGGCTGATTTGACAGGCCGGGTTGCCTTCCCCATGTTCCGGGCACGTCCCGAGGCCGATTCCGCCATTACGACAGCGGCGTTTGGCGGATAACCTATTGGAAATGCATGAATATCGTCGTTGTCGAGTCGCCATCCAAGGCGAAGACGATCAACAAGTATCTTGGCCCCGGCTATGAGGTGCTCGCCTCCTTTGGTCATATCCGCGACCTGCCGCCCAAGGACGGCTCGGTCGACCCGGATAACCACTTCGCGATGTTGTGGGAGATCGACTCCCAGTCACAGAAGCGCGTCAATGACATTGCCAAGGCCGTCAAGGGCGCTGACAAGCTGATCCTCGCCACCGACCCGGACCGGGAGGGCGAGGCGATCTCCTGGCATATTCTCGAAGCGCTGCGGCAGAAGAATGCGCTCAAGGACCAGAAGATCGAGCGCGTGGTCTTCAATGCCATCACCAAGCAGTCGGTGAGCGAGGCGATGAAGAACCCGCGCGAGATCGACGCCGCGCTGGTCGACGCCTATCTGGCGCGCCGTGCGCTCGATTATCTCGTCGGCTTCACGCTCTCGCCGGTGCTGTGGCGCAAGCTCCCCGGCGCGCGCTCGGCCGGCCGCGTGCAGTCGGTCGCGCTGCGGCTCGTCTGCGATCGCGAGCTCGAGATCGAGAAGTTCGTCGCCAAGGAATACTGGTCGATTCTTGCCCGTCTCGCGACGCCGCGCAACGAGGTGTTCGAGGCGCGTCTCGTCGGCGCCGACGGCCAGAAGATCCAGCGTCTCGACATTGGCTCGGGCGCGGAAGCCGAAGCCTTCACGCGCGACCTTGAGAACGCGAGCTTCACCGTCACCACCGTCGAGGCGAAGCCGACAAGGCGCAATCCGCCGCCGCCCTTCACCACCTCGACCATGCAGCAGGAGGCGAGCCGCAAGCTCGGCTTCGCGCCTGCCGTCACCATGCGTCTCGCGCAGCGTCTCTACGAAGGCGTCGAGATCGGCGGCGAAACCACCGGCCTCATTACTTATATGCGCACCGACGGCATCGATCTCGCGCCCGAGGCGATCGCCGACATCCGCGCCATGCTCGACAAGAACTACGGCAAGGACTACGTGCCGTCGTCGCCGCGCATCTATCAGAACAAGTCGAAGAACGCGCAGGAAGCGCACGAGGCGGTGCGCCCGACCAGCGCGCACCGCGCGCCGGCCGAGGTCGCCAAATACGTCGACCGCGACCAGGCGCGGCTCTACGAGCTGATCTGGAACCGCGCGGTCGCCAGCCAGATGGAATCGGCCGAACTCGAACGTACCACCGTCGACATCAGCGCCAAGGCCGGCGGCCGCACTCTCGAGCTGCGCGCCTCCGGCCAGGTCGTGAAGTTCGACGGCTTCCTTGCGCTCTACCAGGAAGGCCAGGACGAGCAGTCCGAGGATGAAGAATCGCGCCGCCTGCCGGCGATGAGCCAGGGCGAGACCTTGGCCAAGCAGGCGATCGAGTCAACCCAGCATTTCACCGAACCGCCGCCGCGCTTCTCGGAAGCGGCCCTGGTCAAGCGCATGGAGGAGCTCGGCATCGGCCGCCCCTCGACTTACGCGTCGATCCTCCAGGTGCTGCAGGATCGCGGCTATGTGCGTCTCGACAAGAAGCGCCTGATCCCCGAGGACAAGGGCCGCGTGGTGGTCGCCTTCCTCGAAAGCTTCTTCACGCGCTACGTCGAATACGACTTCACAGCAAGCCTCGAAGAAAAGCTCGACGAGATTTCGGCCGGCAAAATCGACTGGCGCAAGGTGCTGGCCGAATTCTGGCAGGACTTCAGCGCGTCGGTGAACGACATCAAGGAAGTGCGCAACCGCGTCGTGCTTGACGCGCTCAACGACCTGCTCGAGCCGCACATCTTTCCGGTGCGCGCCGACGGCAAGCCGCGGCGGCAGTGCCCGCAATGCGGGACCGGGCAGTTGTCGCTCAAGACCGGGCGCTTTGGCGCCTTCGTCGGCTGTTCGAACTATCCCGACTGCAACTTCACGCGGCAGATCTCGCCCAGCGCCGACGGCGTGCAGGGCAAGAAGGTGCTCGGCGAAGACCCGGTGACCGGCCTCGAGGTCACGCTGCGTGGCGGACGCTTTGGCCCCTATCTTCAGCTCGGCGAGCAAATCAAACCACCGAAGCCGAAGAAGGGCGAGAAGAAGCCTGAGGTGGAAAAGCCCAAGCGCGCCAGCATCCCCAAGGGCGTGTCACCCGACGACATCGACCTCGAAAAGGCACTCGGCCTCTTGGCGCTGCCGCGCGAGATCGGCCGCTCGCCGGAGGACGGGGAGCCGATCGTCGCCGGCATCGGCCGCTTCGGACCTTACGTGAAGCACGGCAAGATTTACGCGAGCCTCGAAGAGGGCGACGACGTCCTCACCATCGGCCTCAATCGCGCGGTCACGCTGATTGCGGAGAAGAAGGCTAACCCGAAGAAGGGCCGGCGCTTCGGCGCCGATCCCGGCAAGGTGCTCGGCGAGCATCCCGACAAAGGCGGGCCCGTCGTGGTCAAGAATGGCCGCTACGGTCCTTATGTCAGCAACAATGGCATCAATGCCACGCTGACCGGCGACAAGACGCCGGAAACCATCACCCTGACCGAAGCCGTCGTGTTGCTCGATGCGCGCGCCGAAGCGCTCGGGGCGCAGCCGCGCCGCGCCGCCGGCCGCAAGAAGGCCGGCGAGGCTTCCGAAGCACCGAAGGGCCGCGGCAAGAAAGCTGCGGCCGAAGGCGAAGCCGCGGCAAAGAAGCCGCGCAAGAAGGCCGCCGGCAAGAAAAAGGCCGCCAAGGTCGACGCGGCTGAGTAGACGCCCTCCCTCTCCACGTCATGACCGGGCATAGCCCGTCGAAGACGGGCGTGAACGCCCTTATGTCCCGGCCATCCCGCTTAGGTTGGCACTATGCGCCCCTAAGCGAGATGCCCGGCACAAGGCCGGGCATGACAGGTGACTATAGTGGCGAAAGCCTGCGTCAATCCATATTTTCCGGACAACGCGCCGTTTCGGCGTGCATTGCGTTATTTGACTTGAACTCACAGACTGAAATCTCATTGAAGAAACCACATAACAAGCAACCCTCCCTTCCTTCCAAGGCGGAGCTGCTCGCATTCATCGCCGAGCATCCCGGCAAAGTCGGCACACGCGAGATCGCGCGCGCCTTCGGCCTCAAGAATAACCTGCGCGCCGACCTCAAGCGGCTGCTGCGCGAGCTCGCCGACGAGGGCCGCATCGAGAAGCGCCGCAAGAAGCTGCATCATGCCGGCGCCCTGCCCGACACCATTCTCGCCGACATCACCGGCCGTGACCGCGACGGCGAGCTGATCGCGACGCCTGACGAATGGGACGAGGAGAGCAATGGCCCCGCCCCAAAGATCGTGCTCCACGCGCCACGCCGCGCGCGCGACCGCGACCTGGCGGCGGGCGTCGGCGACCGCGTCCTGTTGCGCGTCGAAGAAACCGGCGAGCCGGCCTTGCCTTATCGCGGCCGCGTCATCCGCATCCTCGATCGTCCCAAGCATCGGGTGCTCGGCATCTTCCATAAGAGGCCGGACGGCGGCGGGCGCATCGAACCGGTCGACAAAAAGCAGCTCGGCAAGGAGCTGAACGTGCCCGCCCATGCGGCTAACGGCGCGCAGGACGGCGACCTCGTCGCCGTCGAAGTCAGCAAACCGGTCCGGCTCGGACCACCGCAAGGCAGGGTCTCGGAGCGGCTCGGTTCGCTGAAAAGCGAGAAGGCGGTCAGTATGATCGCCATCGCCGCTCATTCCATTCCGTCGGTGTTTCGTCGCGACACGCTTGCCGACGCCCAGGCGGCGAAGCCTGCAACCCTGAAAGGCCGCGAGGACTGGCGCGACCTGCCGCTTGTCACCATCGACCCCCCGGACGCGAAGGACCATGACGACGCCGTGCACGCGGCGCCCGACACCACGGCCAACAACAGCGGCGGATTCATCGTCACCGTCGCGATCGCCGACGTGGCACATTACGTAACACCCGGCTCGGCGCTCGATCGCGAGGCGCTCGTGCGTGGCAACTCGGTCTATTTTCCCGACCGCGTCGTGCCGATGCTGCCGGAGCGCATCTCCAACGACCTGTGCTCGCTGCGGCCGAAGGAGGATCGCGCGGCGCTCGCCGTGCGCATGGTGATCGGCGCCGACGGCCGCAAGCGCTCGCATACGTTTCACCGCGTCATGATGCGCTCTGCGGCGCGGCTCTCGTATGAAAACGCACAGTTCGCGATCGGCGGCCGCACCGACGAAGTCACCGAGCCCCTGCTCGAGCCGGTCCTGAGGCCGCTCTATG
>CAZNTY010000379.1:0-9733 GCA_964576085.1 uncultured Undibacter sp.
TGCATCATCGCGACGATCTTGCCGAAGTCGGGCACGAACTTGCCTAGCACGCCGGATTCGTTCATTCGCCGCAGCACTGTTTCGGGATCGTTGGTCGAGGTCAGGATTTCGACGAACAATGCGTTGGCGTCGTCATTCGCGCGCAGCTTGGCATCGATCAGCTTGAGCGAGCGCGTCACAACCCGCATCGCGTCGGGGTGGAAGGCGAGGTTGTGCTTCTGCGCCAGGTGGAAAATGCGGATCAGGTTGACCGGATCACGCGTGAAGGCACCGATATTGGCGACGGTGATGCGGTTCTTGTCGATGACGAAGTCGTCGCTTTCGGACAGCGTGCGACGCTTGACCGGCCGCAGCTTCGCCATCATGCGGCTGAGCACGGGCACGCTCTTGGCGTGGCTGTCTTCCAGCTCGGCGCAGACGATCGCGGTGAGGTCGCCGACATCCTTGGCGACTAGGAAGTAGTGCTTCATGAAGCGCTCGACATCCTTCATGCCCGGATGCGCGGTATAGCCGAGGCGCACTGCGATCTCGCGCTGGATGTCGAACGACAGGCGTTCTTCGGCGCGGCCGGCGAGGAAATGCATGTGGCAGCGCACCGACCACAGGAAGTTCTCGCAGCGCTGGAACAGCGCGTATTCGTGCTTGTCGAACACGCCGGCCTTGAGCAGCTCGGACGGCTCGCGTACCCGATAGACGTATTTCGCGATCCAGAACAGCGTGTGCAGGTCGCGCAGGCCGCCTTTGCCGTCCTTCACGTTGGGTTCGACCAGATAGCGCGACTGTCCGGCGCGGCGGTGGCGCTCTTCGCGTTCGGCGAGCTTGGCGGCAACAAACTCGGTGGCGGTGTTCCTGACGACGTCCTTGTCGAAGCGCGCGATCAGGTCATCGTAAAGTGTGCGCTCGCCGAACAGGAAGCGCGCCTCGAGGATCGCGGTGCGGATCGTCATGTCGGCCTTGGCCTGGCGGATGCACTCGTCGACCGAGCGCGTGGCGTGGCCGACTTTCAGCCCGGTGTCCCACAGACAATAGAGCAGCGCTTCCGCCACCTGCTCGCCCCACGCGGTCTGCTTGTAGGGAAGGAGGAACAGCAGGTCGATGTCGGAGCCGGGCGCCTGGAGTCCGCGGCCATAGCCGCCGGTCGCGACCAGCGCCATGCGCTCGGCCTCGGACGGATTCTGCGACGGATAGACGTACTTGCGCACCACGTCGAACAACAGGCCGATGATGGCGTCTTCCATCTCGCACAGCCGCTCGGCGCAGCGACGGCCGTGCTTGTCCTTGAGCAGCAGCTGCTCGGCGCGGGCGCGGCCGTCATTGAGCGCGCTCTTGAGCACCTGCGCGAGGGCGGCGCGCAGGTCGTGCTCGCTGCCGCTGTGGTTTCCGGCGATCCGTTCGAGCGCGGCGGCGAGTGAGCGCAGATCGATCAGCTCGGAGGCGCCGCGTGCGGAGGCCTCGCGCGCCATGCGGTTTTCCCGCTCGAAAGTGACGGATGACATGCTGGTTCGGATAGCGGAGCCGCTCGGCCGTGTCACCGCTTGCCGCGGAAAACCGGCCGGCTGGCCGATCCTGTTTTAGAGGAATGAAATTCCTGATTGCGCGGATAAAAAGGCAATAACATTCGTTTGACCCGATTTTATCGGGCTTTTATAGAATGTTCCTAGCGCCGATTTGAGCAACGCAGCTTGCGGGCGCTTAACAAATGCAGCTAAAGCGCGGGGTCCGACATCCCCTCGCAAGCTGGTCCGGTTCACCGGCGCCCTTCCCGGCGCCAAGCGAAGGAGATGCGTGATGCGCGTTCTGTCCCGCCGTTCGATCCTGGCGTCGGCGCTGTTCGTCGGCCTGCTGCCGTCGACGGCGCTGTTTGCCGCAGACAAGCCCACGACGATCAATATTGACTGGGCGACCTACAATCCCGTGTCGATGGTCCTGAAGGAGAAAGGCCTCCTCGAGAAGGAGTTCGCCAAGGATGGCATTGGCATCCGCTGGGTGCAGACGCTCGGCTCCAACAAGGCGCTCGAATTCCTCAACGCCGGCTCGATCGACTTCGGCTCGACCGCCGGCTCCGCGGCGCTGGTGTCGAAGATCAACGGCAATCCGATCAAGTCGATCTACGTCTATTCGCAGCCGGAATGGACCGCGCTCGTCACCCGCAAGGACACCGCGATCAACAAGATCGAGGACCTCAAGGGCAAGCGCGTCGCCGTGACGCGCGGCACCGACCCGCACATCTTCCTGGTGCGCGCGCTGCAGAGCGTCGGCCTGACCGAGAAGGACATCGTGCCGGTGCTGTTGCAGCATCCGGACGGCAAGACCGCGTTGATCCGCGGTGACGTCGACGCCTGGGCCGGCCTCGATCCGATGATGGCGCAGGCCGAGATCGAAGACGGCGCGCGGCTGTTCTACCGCAACAAGGCGGCCAACACCTGGGGCATCCTCAACGTGCGCGAGGAATTCCTCAAGGACCATCCCGATCTCGTCAAGCGCGTGCTCGCGGTCTATGAGGAGGCGCGCAAGTATTCGCTCGCCAACTACGATGCGGAAAAGCACGCCTTCCAGGCCGCGACCAAGCTGTCCGATGCGATCGCCGACAAGCAGCTCAAAGAGCGCACCGGCATCACCTTCAACAAGATCGGTCCCGTGCAACGGGATTCGATCCTGCAGGCCGGCATTGCCTTGCAGAAGGCCGGCGTGATCAAGGCCGACGTCGACGTCAAGAAAGCGCTCGACGATCTGATCGCCGACAACTACGTGCCGGTGACGAACTGATCTGAAATCCGCCGTCACCCTGAGGTGCGAGCCGCGCCAGCGGCGATCACTAACCGGATGTCGGGTAAACCCGACATCCGTGGGCGACGGCGGCCCCATCCGGGCTGTCATCCTTTCGAGGGTCGCGCTATCGCGCGGCCACCTCAGGATGACGATCAAAGATGTTGCCATCGGCGCGCAAAATAATGTCTGTTGTGCAGATGACCGCGACGGCGGAGCCGGCAACGGCTGAACAAGAAAAGCGGCGCCCGCGGCTGGGCCGCGCCATGCGGCTCGGCCTCGGCCTGCTGCTTCCGGTCGTGCTGGCGTTGGGTTGGGAGCTGGCGGTCCGTCTCGGCTGGTCGAACGGCCGGCTGGTGCCGCCGCCGTCGGTGATCATCGCCACCTTCCTCGATCTGTGGCGCGCCGGCGAATTGCAGCGCCATATTGCGGTGACGACCGGCCGCGTCGCCGCGGGCTTTGCCATCGGTGTCGTCGCCGGCACGCTGGTCGGGGCCATCGCCGGCCATTCGGCGCTGACCCGCCGGCTCATCGACCCGACCATGCAGGCGCTGCGTGCGATTCCATCGATCGCCTGGGTGCCGCTGTTCGTGCTGTGGTTCGGCATCTTCGAAGGCTCGAAGATCACGCTGATTGCAGTCGGCGTGTTCTTTCCGGTCTATCTCGGCGTGATGGGCGCGGTGATGTCGGTCGACCGCAAGATCGTGGAGGTCGGCCGGGTGTTCAGGCTCAACGGCGCGCAGATGGTGCGGCGGATTTTGCTGCCGGCGGTGCTGCCGCATTATGTGATCGCGCTGCGCTCCGGCCTCGGCCTCGGCTGGATGTTCGTGGTCGCCGCCGAGCTGCTCGGCGCCTCCGAAGGACTCGGCTATCTGCTGATCGACGGCCAGCAGCTCGGCAAGCCGGCGCAGATCGTCGCCGCCATCGTCGCCTTTGCCATCATCGGCAAGCTCAGCGACTGGATTATCGTGCTGGCCGCGGCGCCGTTCCTGCGCTGGGAGGACCGCGCCCGCGGCGCGGAATCCTGACATGCTCGCCATCGAACGCGTCGGCAAGACCTATCCGAACGGCGTGCGTGCGCTCGACGGCATCACCATCGCCGTCGCCCCCGGCGAGGTGGTCGCTGTGGTCGGCGGCTCAGGCTGCGGCAAGTCGACGCTGCTGCGTGCCATTTCCGGCCTCGACACGCCGAGCCAGGGCCGCGTCATGCTCGATGGCGTCAACATCACGTCGCCGCAGGAAAAGATCGGCATCATCTTCCAGGAGCCGCGGCTGCTGCCGTGGCTCACCGTCGCCGACAATGTCGGCTTCGGCCTCGAGCATCGCCCGCGCGCCGAGCGGCGTGAGCGCGTCGCCAGGGCGCTGGAGCGCGTCGGCCTGTCCGACAAAGCCGGGATGTGGCCGCGCGAGCTGTCGGGCGGACAGGCGCAGCGCGTCGCCATCGCGCGCGCCCTGGTGCCTCGGCCGGAGGTGCTGCTGCTCGATGAGCCGTTCTCGGCGCTCGATGCCTTCACCCGCGCCGACCTGCAGGACCATTTGCTCAGCCTGTGGTCCGAGGAACGCCCGACCCTGATCGTTGTCACCCACGATGTCGACGAGGCGATCGTGCTGGCCGACCGCATCCTGGTGATGAAGCCGCGGCCGGGCCGTATCTACGAGGAGATCGTCACCGAGCTACCGCGGCCGCGCGACCGCCAATCGGCGGCGTTCGACTTTGCCAAGCGCCGCGTCCTGGCTGCGCTCGACCGCTCGTTGGAACGAGGCGCTCGCCCTGACGACAAGGACGTCAAGGCGGACGCTGGCGCCGCGCTGTGGTGGTAGCTCTTAGCCACGCATAGCCGACGCGTCACGCCCGGCACTCGGATTCGGCTTTCTGGCCGGCCCGAGCATAAACCTTGTGCCCGGCATCCAGGCCTTTGTAGGGTAGCGGCACGATAGGCGTGGATGGCCAGGACATAACGGCGTTCATGCCCATCCTTCGACGGGCTATGCCCGGCCGTGACGAGAGGAAGAATTGACCATGCGCATGTTTCAAGTCTGCACCTGCGGTCAGCCGCTCCAGCTCAACGAGGCACCGACGCCGCAGCCGAAAGGCACCGAGGTGCTGCTCAAGGTGATCGCCGCCGGCGTCTGTCACTCCGACTTGCACCTTGCCGAGGGTTTCTTCGATCTTGGCGGCGGCAAGAAGATGAGCCTCGAGGATCGCGGCATGAAATTGCCGGTGACCCTCGGCCACGAGAACGTCGGCGAGGTGGTGGCGCTCGGCCCGGATGCCAATAACTTGGGCGTGAAGGTCGGCGACCGCGTGCTGGCCAATCCGTGGATCGGCTGCGGCCAATGCGCCGCCTGTCTGCGCGGCGACGACAACCTGTGCCGCGCGATGAGGAGCCTCGGCGTGTTCTCGAACGGCGGCTACGCCACGCACATGATCGTGCCGCACCCGAAATATCTGCATGACATCGGAAATCTATCGCCGGAGCGCGCGGCGCCGCTCGCCTGCTCGGGCGTGACGACGTTCGGCGCGCTGAAGAAGGTGCCGACCCTCAAGAGCGAGCCGACCGTCATCATCGGCGCCGGCGGGCTCGGGCTGATGTGCCTCGCGCTGCACGGCAAGATGGGCGGTCACAGCGCCATCGTCGTCGACATCGACGACGCCAAGCTCGCGCAGGCGAAGAAGGCCGGCGCCAAGGCGACGGTCAACGCCAAGGCGGCGGATGCCGTGCAGCAGATTCAGAAATTAACGAGCGACGGCTCGGGCGCCTGGGCGGTGATCGACCTGGTCGGCTCGTCGGCCTCGGCACGGATGGGCTACGACAGTCTCACCAAAGGCGGCAAATACATCATCGTCGGCCTCTACGGCGGCGACCTCACCATATCGTTGCCGCCGATCCCGATGCGCGCGCTGACCATCCAGGGCTCCTATGTCGGCAGTCAGCACGAGATGAAGGAGCTGATGGAGCTCGTGAAGCAGAAAGGAATGCCGGACGTGCCGGTGGCGACGCGCCCACTGGAGGACGTCAACGCTGTGCACGGCGAATTGCGCGCCGGCAGGATCGTCGGCCGCGTGGTGCTGACGCCCGCGGCGTAACGTTTTGTCGTCATTCCGAGGCCTTGCTCGGCCGGAATGACGACAGAATTTCAAAAGGAGAAGGACATGGACGCAGCCGGCTTGCGCGCGATGCAGGCGCCGATCAAGGAAAAGTACAAGAGCGAGCCCAAGGCGGCGTTCATCACGCTCAGGGCCAAGGGCACGCTCGACGACAGCAACATCGCCTGCAAGGTCGAGACCGGCCGCGCTCTCGCGGTCGCCGGCCTGCATCCCGCGACCGGCGGCTCCGGGCTCGAACTGTGCTCCGGTGACATGCTGCTCGAGGCGCTGGTCGCCTGCGCCGGCGTTACCGTGAAGGCGGTCGCCACCGCGCTCGACATTCCATTGAAGTCGGGCAAAGTATCGGCGGAGGGCGATCTCGATTTCCGCGGCACGCTTGGCGTCGCCAAGGACGCGCCGGTTGGCTTCGCACAGATCCGCCTGCGCTTCGACCTCGACACCGATGCGCCGCAGGACAAGCTCGACCAGTTGCTCAAGCTCACCGAGCGCTACTGCGTCGTCTATCAAACCATCAGGAGCGGTCCGCCGGTCGAGGTGACGCTGGCACGCGCATAGCTAGGTTGTCATGGCCGGCATAGCCGTTCGAAGAATGGCGTTCTAAAGAACGCCTATGACCCGGCCGTCCCGATCAGGGACGCCGTGCGATCCTGAGCGGGATCGCCGGTACAAGGCCGGCGATGACAAAAGCACGAATGTCCCCCGAGCTCTATTTCATCCTCACTTTGTGCGTGAAGATGGCGGTCACCGCGGCGTTTCTGCTGGCTGCCACCGTCACGGCCGAACGCGCCGGGCCGCTGATCGGCGGGCTGGTCGCGACGCTGCCGATCAGCGCCGGCCCGGTCTATATCTTCCTCGCACTCGACCATGACGCGCATTTCATTGCCCAGAGCGCGCTCGGCAGCCTCACCACCAACGCGCTGAACGTCGTGTTCGCGACGGTCTATGCCCTGCTGGCGCAGAAGCGCTCGCTGATAACGAGCTTGTCGGGCGCCTACGTGGTTTGGGTCGCGTTGTTTCTTGTTGCCGCGCGCGTGTCCTGGACGCTGTCGCTGGCGCTCGTCGTCAACGTCGCCGTCATCGCCGTGGCGCTGTGGATCGTGCATCCGCTGCGCCATGTGCGCGTGCCGGCGGTGCGGGCGCGCTGGCACGACCTGTTGATGCGCGCGGCGATGGTGGCCGCGCTGGTCGGCACGGTGGTGACGCTGAGCTTCACCATCGGCGCGGCCGCCAGCGGCAGTCTGGCCGTGTTCCCGATCGTGCTGACCAGCATCATCATTATTCTGCATCGGCGCATCGGCGGTCCCGCCACCGCGGCGATCATGGCCAATGCGGTGATCGGCCTCGGCGGCTTCGGCGTTGCCATTGCGACGCTCCATCTCACCGCTGAGCCACTGGGTTCGCCGCTGGCGATGGGCCTCGCCCTTGTGGTGGCGGTGACGTGCAACATGACGGTTTATCTGGCGCGCAAGCGCGCGGCGGCGGTGTAGCGATGCTGCTGGAGCCGATGTTCTGGTACGGCCTCGCGCTCAAGATCGCGATGACCGCCGGCATCGTGGTCGCGGCCTCGGTGATCGTCGAGCGTTCCGGGCCCTTCATCGGCGCGCTGATCGCCGCGCTGCCGACGGCCGGCGGCGCCGCACTCATCATTCTTGCCTTCGAGCATCCACCGCAATTCATCGCCGCCGGCATGGTCGGCAGCCTCATTGCCAACGCCTCATGCGCGGTGTTTGCGCTGACTTACGCGGCGCTCGCTCAGCGCCGGCCGTTGTCACTGGCGCTCGGGCTTGCGCTGCTGGTCTGGTTCGTCGGCGTGTCGGTTGCGCGCTTCTATCCGTGGACCGTCGTCAGCGCCGCCGTGCTCGATGCCGTTGTCTTTCCGCTGACGATCTGGGCCGGCCGGCGGTTCCGCAGCGAGGGCGCCAAGGGCAAAGTGAAGCTGACCGGCCGCGATCTTGCCTGGCGCGCCGCGGTCGTCACCGTGGTCGTCATCCTCGTCACCGCCGCCAGCCACTCGATCGGCTCGGTGGCGTCGGGCATTTTCGCTTTCTTCCCGGTGGCGATGAGCTCATTCTTCATCATTCTGCATCGCAGGCTCGGCGGTCCTGCGGCGGCAAGCGTCGCGGCGCACGTCCAGCTGCCGCTGATCGGGCTGTCGCTCGGCTTCATCGCCGTGCATTATCTCGCGGTGCCGCTTGGCGTGTGGTGGGCCTATCTGATCGGACTTTCCATCGGCATCGGCTGGAACGCGCTGCTATGGGTGCGGCGTCGCTGATCGTTACGGCGTCCTGGGCAGCTCGGACTTGAGCCGATATAACGCTTCGATCGCCTCGCGCGGCGACATCTCGTCCGGGTTGAGCGCCGCCAGCGCCTTCACGACCAACTCGAACGGACCTTCGCTGCGGGTCTGAGCGGGCTGCGGCGCGAGCGCGAACAGCGGCAAGTCCTCGAAGCCCTTGGGGGACGCGCGGTCCTCGGCTTCCAGCTTCGACAGCACCTCCTGCGCCCGTGCGATCACCGGCGCGGGCAGGCCGGCGAGCTTCGCCACCTGGATACCGTAGCTGCGGTCGGCAGCGCCTGGCACCACCTCGTGCAGGAACACCACGTCGCCGTGCCACTCCTTCACCCGCACGGTAGCGTTGTGGAGGCGCGGCAGCCGCGCCGCGAGCGCCGTCAGCTCGTGGAAATGCGTGGCGAACAGGGTGCGGCAGCGGTTGACCTCGTGCAGGTGCTCGATGGTCGCCCAGGCGATCGACAGGCCGTCGAAGGTTGCGGTGCCGCGGCCGATCTCGTCGAGAATGACGAGCGCCCGCTCGCCGGCCTGGTTGAGGATGGCCGCGGTTTCGACCATCTCGACCATGAAGGTGGAACGCCCGCGCGCCAGATCATCGGCGGCGCCGACGCGGGAAAACAGCCGGTCGACCACGCCGAGATGCGCGCGCCTCGCCGGCACGAATGCGCCCATCTGGGCGAGCACGGCGATCAGCGCGTTTTGCCGCAGGAAAGTCGACTTGCCCGCCATGTTGGGGCCAGTGATCAGCCAGATTCGGCCGGCCGTTTCGTCTGCCGTCAGGTCGCAGTCGTTTGAAACGAACGGCGTGCCATCGCGCGCCAGCGCCTGCTCGACCACCGGATGGCGGCCGCCTTCGATGGCGAAGGACAGTGAATTGTCGACCTGTGGGCGCACATAGTCGCGCTCGGCTGCCAGCGCGGCGAGCGATGACGACACGTCGAGCGTCGCCAGCGCCCCGGCAGCGGCCTTGATCGCATCGCCTTGCGCCAGCACCCGCGCGGTCAGCTTCTCGAAGGTTTCGAGCTCAATGCCGAGCGCGCGCTCGGCCGCGCTGGCGATCTTGGCCTCCAGCTCGCCAAGCTCGGTGGTGGTGAAGCGTACTTGTCCGGCGAGCGTCTGCCGATGAATGAAGGTGGCATTGAACGGCGCGGCCATCAGCTTGTCGCCGTGCTGAGCCGTCACGTCGACAAAATAGCCGAGCACGTTGTTGTGGCGGATCTTGAGGGTGCGCACGCCGGTCTGCGCGATGTAGCGCGCCTGCAGAGCGGCGATGACGCGGCGGGATTCATCACGCAGCGCGCGCGCTTCGTCGAGTGCCGTAGCGTAGCCGGCGCGCACGAAGCCGCCGTCGCGCTTCAAGGCAGGCAAGTCCGCGGCGAGCGCCGCGGCGAGTTCGGCCGCCAACATGCCGTCCGGGCGCCGGCACGACTGCATCGCCTCCGCGACCTCGGCCGGCGCATCCTTGAGGGCGCCGAGCGCGCGTGCGAGGTCGGCGGCGGCCAGAATGCCGTCGCGGACGGCGGCGAGATCGCGCGGCCCGCCGCGGCCGACGGCGATGCGCGTCAGCG
>CAZNTY010000380.1:0-6294 GCA_964576085.1 uncultured Undibacter sp.
ATTAGAGCGGCGTTTCCTTTTGCGCGGCCGGTTTTTCGGCTCAGCCTCATTCATGGCCGATTATAGTAAATTTCCAGGTAAGGGGCGGAAGCAGCGCGCGGAGGTGCAGCCCGCAGGGGTTCAAGTGAAACATGGTTTACAGCGGAACTTGTCCTTTGTTTCACGTGAAACAGCTGCCAAAGCGAAAGCTCGCAACGGCGGCTTTGAGCCCAGCCATTGTCCCATTGCTCAAGGGTGTGCCCACTGGCTGGAGGTTCCCCGGCTTTTGCTATAGTCGCCTGCCCGAACGCGTTGCATGAGATCGGTCGTAAGTTCGTCCCTTGCGAGTTGCCACCCAATCGGATCCGAAGCGACAAATCGGCTGGTGTACGAACCCGATTACTTTTGAGGACGCGTCCGGGGTCCCTCTGCTCTAAAGAAGTTCCACAGCGGTCAGACGCACTGGGCAAACCGAGCTCCCAAAATGTTGACGCTGAACTTCGTTTCAATTCTGGCCAGCCGCCAAGACGCCAGTCACTATTTGCCGATGCAGAAGTCGCGGAAGATCACGTCGAGGACGTCCTCGACATCGATCCGACCAGTCAATCTTCCCAGCGCCGCGGCGGCCAGCCTCAACTCCTCCGCCACGAGGTCCTCGCGGGCCGATGTCGATGGACCCGAGGCCCGGCGCAGCGCGGCCAAGACAGCTTCAAGGGCATGACGGTGGCGAACACGCGTCACCAGCGCGGGCTCGCTGGTGTCAAGGTCAGCGGCCGCTCGGCCGGCAAGAGCAGCGAGCAACACATCAACCCCTTCTCCGGTTGTAGCGGATAAGCTGAACCAGCGTTCTGAAGTTTTGAATATAAATTCCGAATTATCGGATATAGATTCATTTCTATCAGGTGTAATAGAAGTTAATTGATCCTTAAAATTTGTATTTACTGAATAATTAATGGATTCTTGAGAAGAATTGATTTTATATTCATTTATTTTTTGATCAAGAAGATCGATCTTATTGCCCACGACCCATACCGACTGTTTTGTTCGCAATAGGTGGGCCAACGGCCCATAGCCGGTTTCGTCCCTGGCGGTCGCATCCGCCACCCACAGGACCAGGTCAGCGGCCGAGGCCCGCTCCTGGGCACGGCGGACGCCTTCCAGCTCAACCGGGTCGTCCGTCGGCCGAATTCCTGCGGTATCCAGCAGCGTCACCGGATAACCGTCGAGGTCGAGATGGACCTCGATCACATCGCGGGTGGTGCCGGCGTAGGGCGACACGATCGCCGCCTCGCGCCGGGCGATCCGATTGAGCAACGTTGACTTTCCTGCATTCGGCGGGCCGGCGATCGCCACCACCAGACCCTCCCGCAGCCGCTCGCCGCGCCGGCCATCGGCCAATGCCCCAGCGATCTCGGCCTCAAGCTCACGCACGATCCGCAGCGCCGGGCCGAGCAGGTCCTCCGGCACATCGGCCTCGTCAGAAAAATCGATCCGCGCCTCGACCAAGGCCAGCGCCCCGATCAGCCGTCCACGCCAGGCTTCGGCGCGGTCGCCAAGCAGGCCCGTCATCTGCCGGAACGCCTGACGGCGTTGCGCCTCGGTTTCCGCTATCACCAGGTCGGCCAGGCCCTCAACCTTAGTAAGGTCGAGCTTGCCGTTTTCGAAGGCGCGGCGGGTAAACTCGCCAGCCTCCGCCGGCCGCAGGCCTTTGAGTTCACCAAGCCGGGCGAGCACAGCGGCGACCACGGCGCGGCCGCCGTGCACCTGCAATTCGGCAACGTCCTCGCCGGTCTCGCTGTTCGGACCGGGAAACCACAGCGCCAGAGCCTGGTCGATCGGCTCGCGATCGGCAGTGCGGATCGTGGCCAGCGCTGCCTTGCGCGGAGTCGGCAGGCGGCCAATCAGAATTTGCAGGGCCTCGCCGGCGCGTGGCCCGGATACGCGGATCACCGCGACCGCAGCGACGCCGCGGCCGGAGGAGAGGGCAAAGATGGTGTCGCGAGGGGAGGGCATAATGGCAAGGTGAGCGCCGCTCGCGATGCAAGGTCAAGAGCGCTACAACAAAACAGCGGCGGTTGCATTGAACCGGATGCCACACGGCGGGGCGCATCATGCCTGAGACACAAGTCGCCTTCAACGATGCCGATGCCTACGAGCGCTATATGGGGCAGTGGAGTCGAGCCGCTGGCGAGAAATTCCTCGCCTGGCTCGCGCCGCCGAAGAATGTCCGCTGGCTCGACCTCGGCTGCGGCACCGGCGCATTCACCGATCTGATCGTCAAGCATTGCTCACCGGCGTCGACTGCCGGCGTCGACCCGGCGCCGGCGCAGGTCGAATATGCCCAGACGAGATTCCCCGCCGCGGATTTTCGCGTCGGCGACGCGATGGCGCTGCCGTTCAGAGACAAGGAGTTCGATATCGTTGCTTCGGCGCTGGTGCTGCACTTCATTCCGGATCGCGCCAAGGCGTTCGCCGAGATGCTGCGCGTGACCAAGGCAGGTGGCATCGTCGCCGGCTACACGTGGGAGCGCAGCACGACATCGAAAGGCGCACCTTATGTACCGATGATGAAGGGACTGCAAAGCATCGGCATCGAGCCGGCAACGTCGCCAACCGTGCCGGAAGCCAATCTCGACGGCTTGCGTACTTCGCTCGAACGTGCGGGTTTCCACGACATAGAAGTGACTATCATCGAAGCGACACATGGTTATCGCGATTTCGACGACTACTGGACGGTACAGACCATGACTTTCCATCCGGTCGGCAAGACCATCGCGACATTGGATGAGGTGAAGCGCACGACGCTGCGCGACGTGATGAGAAAGGCGTTGCCGCTGGATGTGAACGGTCGGATCACCTACAAAGTGCGCGCGGTTGCATTCAAGGCCCACCCATCATGATGGCCGTCATTTTCGAAGTCTGGCCGGTGGAAGGCCGCAAGGACGACTACCTGAACCTCGCCGCGACGCTCCGCACCGAAGTCGAGAAGATCGACGGCTTCATCTCGGTCGAGCGGTTCGAGAGCCTCTACGAGCAGGGCAAGCTGCTGTCGCTGCAGTTCTGGCGCGACGAGGCGGCGATCACCGCCTGGCGGAACCAACTCGACCACCGCAAGGCGCAGAAGCTCGGACCGCATATGTTCGCCGGCTACCGGCTGCGGATCGCCCAAGTGGTACGCGATTACGGCCCACATGACCGCGCCCAGGCGCCGGTCGACTGACCAGACTATGGTCCAATAGCCGCGAGCGACGGAACCGGGCGAAAGCGGACCCTGCGTCGATCAGACTTGCATCGATCCACCCGATCGGTCGTTATCTCCTGATGGCGTCTCCCGCACCGGCCCACAGCAACCGCCTCGCCCAGGCGATCTCGCCGTACCTGCTGCAGCATCAGCACAATCCTGTGGACTGGTGGCCGTGGGGACCGGACGCGCTCGCCGCCGCCCGCGCGCAGAACAAGCCGATCCTGCTGTCGGTCGGCTATGCCGCCTGCCACTGGTGCCATGTAATGGCACACGAGTCGTTCGAGGACGACGACACGGCGCGGGTGATGAACGAACTCTTCATCAACATCAAGGTCGACCGCGAGGAGCGGCCCGACATCGACCAGATCTACATGAACGCGCTGCATCTGCTCGGCCAGCAGGGCGGCTGGCCGCTGACGATGTTCCTCACGCCGCGGGGCGAGCCGGTGTGGGGCGGCACGTACTTTCCGAAGGACTCACGCTTCGGCCGTCCGGCGTTCAAGGACGTGTTGCGCGAGGTGGCGCGGCTGTTCCGCGAGGAGCCGCAGAAGATCGAGGCGAACCGCGCCGCGCTTCTGGCGCGGCTTGCCGAGAAAGCCCGGCCTGCCGGCAAAGTGACGATCGGCCTCCCGGAGCTCGACGCAATCGCGCAGCAGCTCGGCAACATGTTCGATCCCGCCAACGGCGGGTTGCGCGGCGCGCCGAAATTCCCACAGGCGCCGATTCTTGAGTTGTTATGGCGTGCCGGGCTGCGCTCTGGCGACAGCCGCTTCTTCGAGACGGTCGAACATTCGCTCGAGCGCATGTGCCAGGGCGGCATCTACGATCATCTCGGCGGCGGCTTCTCCCGCTATTCGGTAGACGAACGGTGGCTAGTCCCGCATTTCGAGAAGATGCTTTACGACAATGCGCAGCTGCTCGAATTGCTGGCGCTCGCCGCAACGCAGGGCGGCAAGCACGCGGCGCTGTTTACGCAACGCGCGCGCGAGACTGTCGGCTGGCTTGCACGCGAGATGATGGCAGAGGGCGGTGCGTTCTGTGCCTCGCTCGATGCCGACAGCGAAGGCGAGGAAGGCAAATTTTACGTCTGGTCGAAGGCCGAGATCGAAAGCGTGCTTGGTGTTGACGACGCCGAATTCATCGCACGCTTTTATGATGTGACCGATGGGGGCAATTTCGAAGGCCATGTCATCCTCAATCGCCTCAATGCCCCGGTCGCTTCGGAAGCAGACGAGCGGCGGCTCGCAATACTGCGCGATAAATTGCTGACAGCGCGCGCGCGGCGGGTGCGACCCGGTCTCGACGACAAGGTGCTGGCCGACTGGAACGGTCTGATGATCGCAGCGCTGGTCAATGCCGGGGTGTTGCTCGACGAACCGGACTGGATCGCGATGGCGGTGCGCGCCTTCGATTTCATCGCACGCGAGATGACGCGCGACGACCGACTTGGACACTCGTGGCGTCGCGGCAAGCTGCTGTTGCCGGGACTCGCCTCGGACTTCTCCAACATGGGCAAAGCCGCGCTGGCGTTGCACGAGGCAACCGGCGAGCACGATTATCTCAAGCGCGCGCTGGCCTGGCAGACCGCGCTCGATGCGCACTACACTGATGTCGACACGGGCGGTTATTATCTCACCGCCGCCGACGCTGAAGACCTGTTGCTGCGGCCGCACGCAACCAATGACGACGCCACGCCCAATCACAATGCAGTCGCGGCGCAGAACCTCATTCGTCTTGCGGCCTTCGCCGGCGACGATCAATGGCGCACCAAAGCCGACACCCTGATCGAGCGCATCCTCTCGAGCGCCGGTAACAGCCTGTTCGGCCAGATCACGCTGCTCAACGCGCTCGACCTGCGGCTCGGCGCGATCGACGTCGCGATCGTGCGGCCAGCAGGAGCCGACGCATCGCCTCTGCTCGACGCGGTGCGCTGGCGCTGGTCGCCCAACGTTGTTCTGTCCGTGCACGACGATGCCGTTGCGCTGCCGCCGTCGCATCCGGCGGCGGGCAAGGTTGCGATCAAGGGCAAGACGACGGCGTACGTCTGCCGCGGCGAAGTTTGCTCTCTGCCGGTGACGACGAGCGGGGAATTGGTCGCGCTGTTGGACGCGGGCACAGTGTAAACGGACCATCAACCTAGCTGGCTGTGGGCACCAGCTTGCGGACCAGCCGCGATACTGGTATTGAGGCCAGCATGGAAGCTGTACGGAAGATCACGGTCGAGGTGCCTGTGCGAGCACTCGAGATGGCACAGGAGCTAACGGGCGGTGGCGTCACCGACACGGTGCGCGCCGCGTTGAAAAAGCTCGCTTCAATTCAGGCGCAGCGTGAGTTGCTCAAGCTGCGTGGCACCTACAAATTCACCATTGATCTCGACGAGTTGCGCGAAGATCGCCAATGGTAGCCGTCGACAGTTCAACGTTCATCGCCTTCCTGGCGGGAGCGCAGGGCAAGGATATCGACCTACTTGTCGCGGGCATGAGAGAGGGCGAAGTCGTTCTCCCGCCTGCGGCGCTCGTGGAAATCCTGTCGGACATCAATCTTCCATCAGATTACCGCTCGGCGGTCCAGGACATCGAATTGCTGGAACTGTCGCCGGGCTATTGGCTACGGGCCGCGGCCTCACGGGCGCTCGTGCTTTCCAAAAAGCTCCGCGCGCGGCTGCCCGATACGCTTATCGCGCAGTCATGCATCGATCACGGCGTCGCGCTGATTACTCGTGACGGTGATTTTCGCCACTTCGCCAAGCACTGCGGACTGAGGCTGGCCTAACCGTCATCCATCGCGGCGTCGGCTTCCGCCAGGATGAAGCTGACCCGGCGGGCTACCGTGTCGTCCGGAATGTCGACGGTCATGTAGCCGGCTTCCGCGTAAGCGTCGCGGACGCGTTCGTAGGTGCGTACCGCCTCGTCCCAATCCTGTTTGCGCTCGGCGTCCTGCCGGTAGATCTCGCGCCACGGCGGGGTGAGAAACACAGTCGTGTTGGTGCGGTACTCGGCCGCCGCAGTGCTGACATGGCCGGGGACCGGGAGGCCGACCAGCCGCCAGTATCCCACGAGCTCCGCGATGCC
>CAZNTY010000381.1:0-2405 GCA_964576085.1 uncultured Undibacter sp.
GTTGTGCAGGGCCACCTCCTGCGCGCGCAGGTGCTTCTTGACCGTGACCGGGTAATACGTCCCGCCCTTCACGGTGGCGTCGTTGGCGACGATCACGCACTCACGACCCTCGATCCGGCCGATGCCGGTGATCAGCCCGGCGCCGTGAATGGCGTCCTCGTACATGCCGTTGGCGGCGAGCGGCGATAGCTCCAGGAAGGGCGCGCCCGCAACGAGCAGGTTCATCACGCGATCGCGCGGCAACAGCTTGCCGCGCGCCAGATGCCGCTCGCGCGAGCGCTCCGGCCCGCCGCGCGCGGCCTCGGCGCGGCGGGCCTGAAGCTCGGCGATCAGCGCGCGCATTTTTTCCGCGTTGACGCGAAAGTCGTCCGAGTTGCGGTCGATGGCCGTGCCGATCCGCGTCACGCCTTAGTCCCCCGAATCTTGCCGAAACCGTCCGACACTATGACGCGGGCTTCGACGGAAGGAAACGCGGACGAAACCGGGAACAGCACCGGCGGTTTGACGTTGGGAATGCACGAGGGAGGAACGCAACCCAGAGGAGACGACATGAAATCCGTTGTTCTGACCGCCGCCGCCGCGCTTTTGGCCGGCACGACGTTGGCCGCCGCACAGGGCAATGCCCCGGGCAACACGGGCGGCAGCATGGGAAATCACACGCAGGGCGCCAGCCCGGCTCCGGCCGCGCAGCAGCATGCGCCCGCCGACAAGATGGCGCCGGCCGGCGCCGCGCAAAATCATGCGCCGGCACAAACCACGGGCCAAGCCGACAAAAGCCCGATGCAAACCACCGGCCAGGCTGACAAAAACAAGGCCGAAAAAGGCAATGCCGACATGAAGGCGAAATCCGGCACCACCACCAACGCCGCCGACAAGAACGGCGCAGCCGGCAAGGCCAACGAGAAGTCCTCGATGGACAGCAAGGCCAACGACAAGAACGGCAGATCGGCCGCCGAAAACAACGGCGGGCAGAAAAATACCACGACCGGCCAGGGCGCCGCCGCCTCTCACGGCAAGGCCAACCTCACGACCGAGCAGCGCACCAAGATCCGCACCGTGATCAAGGAAAAGGTGCACGTGCAGCCGCTGACCCACGTCAATTTCTCGATCAATGTCGGCACCACCGTGCCGCGCAGCGTGCACGTCTATCCGGTGCCGGCGGAGGTGGTCGAGATCTATCCCGAATGGCGCGGCTATAACTTCGTCCTGGTCAACGACCAGATCGTGATCATCGATCCGGCGACCTTCACGATCGTCGAAGTAATCGCCTAGGCGAAACTCACGCTCATCATTTTTACGGCGGATGCCGACGGCGTCCGCCGTTATTTTTTCGCGAACCACCGTTCCATTCGGGGAACTTCACCGGACGGAACATGCCGCAACGCGGAACGAATTCGGGCGGGGACCGTTGTGTCCCACTCCAGGCAAGAAACATAAGGAGTGCCCGATGAACAAAGATCGGATCGAAGGCTCATTCGAGCAGGCCAAAGGCAAAGCAAAAGAGGTCGCGGGCAAGGTGACCGGCGACGCCAAGCTCGAAGCCGAAGGCAAGGCCCAGAAGACCGCCGGCAAGGTGCAGAACACGGTCGGTGGCATCAAGGATACCGTGAAGGAAGCGACCGAGTAATCTTTGGCAGCGACAGACCAACAACGACAGACCAACGAGGAGGCCCGGCCGTCAGCGCCGGGCTTCTTTTTTCCGTCAAGCCGCCTTTTTCCGTCAAGCCGCCTTGGGTTGGTGCCCGGCGAACCGGACGCCGCGCGCCTCGGATCCGAACCCCGCCACCACCGCGACGACGACCGCGACAATGCCGGCGACCAGCGCCAGCGCGAAGGCGTAGTCGCCGCCATAGTGGTGGGCGAGCGCGGCCTGGATGGTGGCATTGCCGGACGCCAGCAGGTTGCCGAGCTGATAGGTGAAGCCGGGGAACGTGCCGCGCACTTCTTCCGGCGACAGCTCGTTGAGATGGGCCGGCACGATGCCCCAGGCGCCCTGCACCGCGACCTGCATCAGGAAGGCCCCGAGCGCCAGCAGCACCGGCGTCGTCGCATAGGCCCAGAGCGGAATGATCGGCAAGGCCAGCAGCGCGGCGATCACGATGGCGCGGCGGCGCCCGATCTGCTCCGACAGCAGACCGAAACCGATGCCGCCGATGATCGCGCCGATGTTGTAGACGACGGCGATGGCGCCGACGACCTGCGGCGAGAAATGCCGCTGCACCTGCAGGAAGGTCGGATAGAGGTCCTGCGTGCCGTGGCTGAGGAAGTTCATCGCGGTCATCAGCACGATCAGGTACAGCGCCAGCTTCCAATGCTGCGCCAGCACCGCCAGCACGTTCGGCTTGGCCTGCGCCAGCCGCGCGGTGAACGTCGGGCTTTCCTCGACGTGGGCGCGGATGAACAGC
>CAZNTY010000382.1:0-12370 GCA_964576085.1 uncultured Undibacter sp.
CGGCGGTGATCGGACCGACCAAGGCCGCGATGATGCTCTATACAAGCCGCCGCGTCACCGGGAACGACGCCTATGTCATGGTGCTTGCCGACGTGCTGGTGCCGCTCGATCAGGTGCGCAGCGCGGCCGTGGCGCTTGCCGCCGAGATCGCGGAGAACGCGCCGCTCGCGCTCGTCTCCACGCGCGCGACGATGCGCGGCGATCTCGCAGACCGCGTGCTGAAGGCGACCGAGCACGAGCTCACCCAGCAGACCGCGCTGCGCCGGACCGAGGACTTCAAGGAAGGCGTCAGGGCGGTCGCGGAGCGGCGCCTGCCGAACTTCACCGGTCGCTGAACGCGATCCGCAGCTCCCGATAGTCCGTTTTCACCATGAAAGCCCGCGACAATCCTTACCTGCTGCTGGCGATTGCCGCGCTGTTCTGGTCCGGCAACCATATCGTCGGGCGCGCGATGCACGGCGAGGTGCCGCCGATCGGCGTTTCGACGCTGCGCTGGGCGATCCCAACCGTCGCACTGTGGTTCATTGCTCGCGCGCAGATCGCGCGCGACTGGCCCGCGATCCGTACGCACTGGAAGGAAATGCTGTGGCTCGGCGTGACCGGCGGTGCCCTGTTCACGGCGCTGCAATATGTCGGCCTGCAATATACGACCGCCCTCAACGTCTCGGTGCTCAACTCGCTGGTGCCGGTGCTGATCGTCGCGGCCGGCACCGTGATCTTTCGCGACCGCATCACTCCGCTTCAGCTTGCCGGCATCGTCACCTCGTCGATCGGCGTGCTGACGATCATCGCGCGAGGCGAAGTCCAATCGCTGGCCCGGCTTGAATTCAACTGGGGCGACCTTATCATCCTGTTCAACATGGCGGTGTTTGCAATCTATGCCGCCTGCCTGCGGCTGCAGCCGAAGATTCACTGGCTGAGCTTCATGTTCGTGTTCGGCGCGATTTCGTCCGTGGCAACTTTACCGTTCTGGATCTGGGAATGGCTTGCCGGCTACACCCTCAAACCGACCTGGCTGACCTTCGGCTCCATCCTTTACGTGTCGATCTTCCCGAGCGTCCTGGCGCTAGGCGCCTGGAATCGCGGGACCGAATTGATTGGCGCCATCCGCGCCGGCCCGTTTCTTCACCTCGTTCCGGTCTACACGGCGATCATTGCCAGCATGCTGCTCGGCGAACATCTCGCACCATTTCACGTCGCGGGCTTTGTGCTGATCCTGGCCGGCGTCTGGCTCGCCTCCTACAAATCCGCCGGCCCGGCCTGAGACGGCCGGGCCGGCGTCTGGTTGCCGTCTGGCAGCGATATTATTTGCGCCAGCCTTTCATCGGCAGGTCGAGCTTCTCGGTGGCGAGATTCTCCGGCCACACCGACACATAGTCCTTGCCGCGCAACTGGATCAGATACGTGGACGCCAGCGTGTTCTGTCCGGTCTGGTCGAACTTCACGCCCTGATAGCCGATCATCAACTGGTCCTGCCTGAGGTTGGTCGACTGCAGCGCGGCCTGAAGCTTGGCGGGGTCGGTCGAGCCGGCGCGGTTGATCGCCTCTGCCAGAACAAAGAAGGCTTGCATCCAGCGTGCGCTGGTATCGTCGAGGTCGCGGCCGTATTTCTTCTTGAACATCGCGTTGATGATGTTGCTGTTGGTCCCCGGCTTGCCGGCGTCGAACGCACTGCGGTTGATCACCCCTTGCGCCAGGTCGCTGGCATTGGCGATGAAGGACGGGTCGGAGAAGCCCGAATCGTCGCCGATGATGATCGGCGGCAGGTAATCCAGGTTCTTCATCGTCTTCATGTAGAGAATTGCATCTGCGGTATAGCTCACGAAGATGACCGCATCCGGATTGAGCGTCTTGAGCTGGAGCACCTGGGCGCTCACATCAGAGCCATTGGCGGCGTAAGGAATCTTTGCCGCCACCTTGATGTTGGCGGCCGCGGCGGCATCCACGATGCTGGCCGCAACCGAGGTGCCGTAATCGGTGTTCTCGTTGACGACGGCGATGCTGTCGAGCTTGCGTCCGGCCTTCTTCAGGTCGTTGAGGAACTGCGTGTAAGCCTTGGCGAAATCGGGCGCGATCGGCGTGACGCGGAAGGTCCATTTGAAACCGCGCTGAGTGATGTTCGCGGCGACCGAATCCGCGACGACAAACGGCACCCCCTGCCGTTCCGCAACCGATGTAGCGACCAGCGTGACCGAAGACTGATAGGAGCCGAGCACGGCGGCAACGTGGTCCTGCGTGATCAGGCGCAGGGTCTGCTGCTGGCCGACCTGCGGATTGCCTTGGTGATCGGCCTCGTCGAGCTCGATCTTGGCACCGCCGAGATTCGGCAGGCCCGCGGTCGCGCCGAGTGGCAGGTTCTTAAGCTCAGGATATGCGTTGTTGACGATCTCGACACCGAGATTGACGGCATCTTTCGCCGACTGGCCGGCGCCGGCGCTGTTGCCCGTCAGCGGATAAATCACGCCGATCTTGACCGCATCGGCCGCGCTTGCCGGTCCCGCCGCAACCAGGACGGCGACCGCCATCGCCCCCAACATCCACCTGCTTGTCATGCGAATCTCCCTGCTCTGTTGTTGTCTCTCAGTCGTTACCCTTGCCGGCGTCGAACTCATCCAGACTTTCGGCCAGTTTGGCCTCGATGAAATCCATGTGGGCGATGATAGCCCCGCGCGCCCGCTCGGGCGAGCGCTGACACAACGCCTCATAGACGTCGACGTGGTGCTGCCAGATCAGCGTCTGCTCCTCGCGATTCGGGATGTAGCGCTTGAGCCGGTAAAATGCCGAGAAGCTCTCGCGCATGATCTCGACGATGCGGATCGCGAGCGGATTGCCGGTGGCCGCCGCCAACGCCTTGTGAAAGCCGATGTCATTCTCTTCCCAGGCATCGCTGGTGACGTCGAGCATGCGCATAGCGTCGAGCCGGGCCTTCATGGCGCTGAGGTGAGACTTGCTGCCGACCTTGGCAGCCTGGCTCGCGCACCAGCCCTCGAGCGCCCGCCTGATCTCGAAAAACTCACCGACCTTCTCGGCTTCGATCTTGATGAGCTCGGTCACGGACTTGTCTGGCACCTGCGGCTTGCTCGACACCACGAAGCTGCCGGCACCGTGACGCACCTCGACGAGCCCCACCAATTCAGCGCGATAGATCGCCTCGCGGATCGTCTGGCGGCTGGTGTTGAACATCGCCGTCAAATCCCGCTCGGCCGGCAGCCGGGTCCCCGGCGGAAAGCGTCCGGATTGAATGAAGCTCGAAATCTGCTCAAAGACCTGGTCCGACTTGCGGCCGCCTTTGAGTGGAGAAAATGGAGGCGGAGCCGATGAATGTCGCGCGGCGGACCTCTGCGCTTTCGTCATTTGCTCGTCTCCAACTCATCCGCGCGCGGCGGTGCCTGCCCCGCGCGCGCTGATCCCGAGATAAATTTCCCGAACCTGCTCGTTGTTTTCAAGATCGGATGCCCGGCCCTGAAGCGCGATGCGCCCGGTTTGCAGGACGTAAGCGTAATCGGCAATGCCGAGCGCAAGAGGAATCGATTGTTCGGCGAGCAGCAGCGTCAGGCCGTCCTCGTGCAGCCGCTGCAGCCGGTCATAGAGCGCCTCGACCACCGCCGGCGCGAGGCCGAGACTCGGCTCGTCGAGCATCAGCAGTTTCGGCTCACTCATCAGCGCGCGGCCGACCGCCAGCATCTGCCGCTCGCCGCCGGACAGCGTGCCGGCCGACTGGCGCCGCCGCTCGGCGAGCCGCGGAAAAAAAGTGTAGACGCGCTCGAACAACGGGTCGATACGGCTCTTGTCTGCCAGCGCAGTGGCGCCAAGCCGCAAATTCTGCTCGACCGTCTGCGAGACGAACAGCCGCCAGCCCTCCGGCGAGAGCGCAAGCCCCTTGCTGACGATCTGATAGGCGGGCTGGCCGGCGATCTCCTCGCCGCGCCAGGTGACGCGGCCGCCGGAGGGCCGCACCAGCCCGGCGATGGCGTTGAGCGTCGTGGTCTTGCCGGCGCCGTTCGAGCCGAGCAGCGCGACCACCTGCCCGGCGGCGACCTTGAGCGAAATATCGGAGACGCCGACGAGATCGCCGTAGCGCACTTCGAGATGCTCGACATCGAGGGCGTCCATCTTACCCACGTTTGTTGTGATGGCCGTGGCCGAGATAGGCCTCGATCACCGCCTGGTCGTTGACGACGTCTTCCGGCTTGCCGCTGGCGATCACATGGCCCTGGTTGAATACCAGGACGCGCTTCGTCAGCGTCATGATGACTTCCATGATGTGCTCGACGATCACCAGGGTGACGCCGGTTTCATGGATTTTTCGCACCAGCGCGATCGCCTCGATCAATTCGGTCGGCGTGAGCCCGGCGAGCGATTCGTCGAGCAGCATCAGACGCGGCGAGGTCGCCAGCACACGGGCGATCTCGAGCCGCTTGCGACCCGGTGTGCCGAGCGAGCGTGCCCAATTGTTGGCGAGCGGCTTCAGCCCGGTGAGCTCAAGAATTGCACGGGCGTGCTCGCGCGCGTCGTTGCGGTGCGGGTGGCGCAGAAAAGCGCCGACCATGACATTGTCGAGCACCGTCATGTCCTCGAACGTGGCCGGCACCTGGAAGGTGCGGCCGATGCCGGCACGAGCATGCGCCTCCGGCGAGGCGCGCGTGAGGTCGTGGCCGTCGAACACGATCTGGCCGGTCGTGACCGGCATGTCGCCGGCGATGCAATTGAAGAAGGTCGATTTTCCAGCGCCATTGGGCCCGATCAGGCCGATGATCTCACCCGATTCCACGCGGAGGTCGGCACCGGCCACAGCGCGGAAGCTGCCGAAGGCCTTGGAGACGCTCTTTGCCTCAAGCAGCATGGCCGCGTCTCCACCGCTTGGGCGCAATGCGGTGCCATAGCTCGAACAGCCCGCCGGGCTCGAAGCGCGCGATCAGCACGATGATGCCGCCATAGAGGATGTAGGTCAGGCCGGAGCCGCCGCCGCCGAACCAGGTGTTGGTCGCCGTCTGCAACGGGATCAGGATCAGCGCGCCAACCAGCGGTCCGTAAAGCGTTCCAGCGCCGCCGAGCGCGGCGATGATCACCATCTGCACCGAGACCAGAATGCCGAAGCCGCTTTCCGGATCGATGAAGCCGGTCTTCACCGAATAAAGCGAACCGGCGATCGAGGTGAAGGCGGCACTCAGTGCCAGCGCCTTGATCTTTGTCTGCAAAACCGGAACGCCGAGGCTGCGCGCGGCGCGCTCGCGCGTCTTGATGGCGCGCAGGTAATAGCCGAAGCGGCGCAACTCGGTCTGACGAGTGATAATAAGCAGCACCGCGAGCACGCCGAGGAAGATGTAATAATACGGCATCTCGCCGCGGAACGTGAGGTCCCACCAGCCGCGGGCCACGGCGGGCCCCTGCAGACCGATCGCCGCGCCGACGAGGTCCCAGGTGCCGGTGAAGATGCGGACCAGCTCGGCGATCGCGATCGTCGCCATGCTGAAGTAGTGGCCGGTGAGCCGGAACGTTGGCATGCCGAGCAGGATCGCCACCACGACACTGAGCGCGATGCCGATCGGAATGCCCGCGATCGGCGGCCAGCCCAACAACTGATAGAACAGCAGCGGACAGTAAGCGCCGAAACCATAGAACACGCTGTGCCCGACCGAGACCTGCCCGGCATAGCCGCCGACAATGTTCCACGCCGAAGCCGAGATCGCCGCGAGCAGGAACGTCACGCCGATATCGAGATAGAAGGCTCCGGAAAAAACCAGCGGATAGATCAACAGGCAGACGCCGAGCGCCGCAACCGGCCAGCGGGGCAAAAACTGCTTCACGCCTTACCCATCAGGCCCTGCGGTCGCAGCCAGAGCAGCACCGCGAACAGGGCATACACCACGATGTCCTTGTAGATCGGCCCGAACCAGAACGCCGATACCGCCTGGATCAGCCCGATGATCAAACCGGCATAGAGCGCGCCCGGCACGCTGCCGAAACCGCCAAGCGCGACGACGACGAAGGCCGTGAGGCCGAACGTCTCCCCGACCGATGGCGACCACGGATACGCGGTCGCCATCAGCGCGCCGGCGATGCCCGCGGCGCCGGCCGACAAGCCCCAGGCCAGCGCCTGCATGCGGTCCGGCCGGATGCCCATCAGCATCGCGGCGTTGCGGTCTTCCGATACGGCCAGCAGCCGGCTGCCGATGGTGGTGCGTGTCAGCAACAGATGAAGGCCAATGGTCAGCGCGATCGCGATGACGCCGGCGACGAGCTGGGAAACCGGCAGCCAGATGCCGGCGACGTTGACCGTGCCCGACAGGGAGTTTTCCGGCAGCGAGACGAAATTCGCCGAGAAAATCCAGAACGCCGTGTAGCGCAGCAGCAGTGCCAGCCCGAAGGTCGACAGGATTTGCGCGAGCATCGGCCCGCGGATCACGTGGCGGATCAGGCCCGCATAGACGACGACACCGAGCACGAACAGCGCGACCGCGGCGGCGGCGCCGAATGCAGCCGGGCCGCCGCCGATCCAGACGACCACCAGCAGCGATACATACATGCCCAGCATGACGAATTCGCCATGCGCGAAATTGATGAAATTCATCATCCCCCAGATCAGCGTGAGACCCGAGGAAAACAGCGCGTAGATGGCCCCCAGCAGGAGGCCACCCACGATCACCTGCAGAAGAAGCATCCGGTTACTTTGTCCACCCAGCCATCGGCCAGTCCAGCTTGGCATTGGCGGCTTTGTCTGGCCAGACCAATTCGTACTTATTTCCGTGAAGCTGGATGAGATAAGTCGCCGCCAGGATGTTCTGACCGGTCTGGTCGAACTTGACGCCCTGATAGCCCATCATCAACTGCTCGGGCTTGAGGTCGGTCTGGGTAAGCGCCACGCGGATTTTTTCAGGGTCGGTCGAGCCGGCCCGGTTGATGGCGTCGGCCAGCGCGAAGAAGCTCTGCATGTTCCGCGCACTGGTGTCATCGAGATCGCGCCCGGTCTTGGCCTTGTACATCTCGTTGATCTTGTAGGTGACCGAGCCGGGCCTGCCGATGTCCCAGGCGCTGCGGTTCATCACGCCCTGTGCCACGTCCATGACCGCCGGGATAAACGACGGGTCGGAGAAGCCGCTGTCATCGCCGATCACCATCGGCGGCCTGTAGTCGAGATTCTTCATCGTCTTCATGTAGAGGATCGAATCCGCGGTGTAGCTGATGAAGATCACGACGTCCGGATTCTTCTCCTTGAGCTGCAGCACCTGAGCACTAACGTCGGTCGAGCTGGCGCTGTAGGGAATGCGGATCGAAACCGGGATGTTCGCCTTCTTGGCTTCTTCGATGATCGAATCCGCGACCGAAGTACCGTAGTCGGTGTTCTCATTGACGATCGCAATCGAGCCGATTTTCTTTCCTTCCTTCTTCATGTCGGCGAAGAAACGCATGTAAGTTCGGGCATAATCGCTGGCAATCGGCGTGCCGCGGAACGTCCATTTGAAGCCACGGCCGGTGATATTGCCGGCGGCCGATTCCCCGACCATGAATGGAATGCCATACCGCTCGGCAACCGCGGTCGCAGTGAAGCTGCACGAGGACTGGTAGGCGCCCATCAGGACATGCACCTTGTCCTGGGTGATCAGCCGCGTCGCGAGTTGCTGCGCGAGCGACGGGTTGCCCTGATGGTCGGTGAAGATCAGCTCGAGCTTGGCACCCCCGAAGTTCGGCAGGCCGGCGGTCTTGGCCAGCGGGAAATCGCCGAGCTCGGGATGAGGATTGTTGATGATATCGGCGGCAACCTCGACCGCCGCTTTTGACGCCTGGCCCGCGGCCCCGGCATTGCCGGTGAGCGGCCAGGTAAATCCGATTTTGACATTGTCAGCAGCGCCCGCCGGCCCGGCCGCGCAAAGCAGAGCCGCGGCGCCCGCCACGGCGGACATCAGCCACGATCGATTCATCTTGTCCCTCCCAAGGATTGATTGTTGATTTGTCTCTGGAGCCGCCAGACCTGCTCGTTCTGTCCGGCTTGTATGGTCGGACGGTCTCCCCTAGCGTGGTAAGTGGTCTGACCACGTTAGAAAGCGCTGTCAGGCCTGTCAATTACGCCCTCCGCAACGGGAATGTCGAAAAGTGCCAAACCATTATGACGTGACGACCATCACCGTACGACCGAACACGCAGACGAAGGCCCTCACGATGCTCGAAAAGACGCTGGCGAAGTCGCCCGGCCTGCTCGCCTGCTGGTATTCCGACATCGGCGCTCTCAACAGGATCATGGTCATTCGCAGCATCGCCGACGCTGCCGCCAACCTCGAAGAACGCGCAGCCCTGCTCGCCTCGGGCAACCCGTTCGGCATCGGCGAACTCATCATCGGCATGGAGATGGACACCTACACGGCGTTCGACTTCATTCCACCGATGGCGCCGGCCGCGCCCGGTCCCTGCTATGAAGTCCGCCGCTACGTGTTCAAGCCCGATGGTATCGCGCCAACCATCGACTTGTGGCGCAAATGGGTGCCCGGTCGGACGAAAATTTCGCCGCTGCTCACCGCAATGGTGTCGGCGAGCGGCGAGGTCGCGCGCTTCATGCACATCTGGCCATACAAGACCCTCGACGAGCGCGCCCGGCTGCGCGCGAAATCGATCACCGACGGCGTCTGGCCGCCGCCGGGCGGCCCGGAGCAATTCGTGACGATGCAGAACGACATCTACATGCCGACGCCGTTTTCGCCGCTGCGCTGAGCGAAGGGATATGGAATGAAAAAAGTCAATGTCGGCCTGGTCGGATGCGGCTTCGTATCCGAGCTGCACATGTATGCCTACAAGCGCGTGTATGGCGTCGACGCGCAGGTCGTCGCGGTGGCGGCGCGCGGCGATCACGTCGTCGGCTTTGCCCGGAAGCACGGCATCGGCAAGACCTACCGCAGCTTCGGCGAGCTCGTTGCAGACCGCGACATCGACGTCATCGATATCTGCACGCCGCCCAACCTGCATGCGTCGATGATCGTCGAAGCCATGCAGGCCGACAAACACGTGATCTGCGAGAAGCCGTTCGCCGGCTATTTCGGCGGCGACGGTGACAAGGCGCCGATCGGCAGGCACGTGCCGAAATCCGTCATGTACCAGCGGGTGATGGAGGAAATGGACAGGACCCGTGCCGCGGTGAAGGCGAGCGGCAAGTTATTCATGTACGCGGAAGACTGGGTCTATGCGCCGGCCGTCGCCAAGGCGGTCGAGATCCTGAAGGCCACCAAGGACAAGGTGCTGTTCATGAAGGGCGAGGAGAGCCACAGCGGCTCGCACGCCGCCCATGCGGCGCAATGGGCCACGACCGGCGGCGGCTCGCTGATCCGCATGGGCTGTCATCCGCTGTCCGCCCTGCTCTATCTCAAGCAGGTCGAGGCCAAGGCGCGCGGTGAAACGATCACGGTGACGGGTGTCAGCGCCGACGTCGGCAATGTCGCCGCCTGCCTCGCGCCGCAGGAACGCAAGTTCATCAACGCCAGGCCGGTCGACGTCGAGGATTGGGGCACGCTCACCATGACCTTCTCGGACGGCACCAAAGGCACGATATTCTCCGGCGACATGATCATGGGCGGCGTGCGCAACCTGGTCGAAATCTACACCAGCGGCGGCTCGCTGTTCGCCAACATCACGCCGAACAACCACATGATGAGCTATCTGACCGATGAGGAAAAACTTGCCGGCGTCTACGTGACCGAGAAGGTCGACCGCAAGACCGGCTGGCAATACATCTGCCTCGAGGAGGAGTGGACTCGCGGCTACCTCCAGGAGATCCAGGACTTCATGGAATGCGTCGCCCAGGGACGGCAGCCGCTCTCCGACCTCGCGCTCGCGTATGAAACGATCAAGGTGAACTACGCCGGCTACTGGGCGGCGGAAGACGGCAAGCGGGTGACGTTTTAGGCTCCTCGACTGTCATCGCCGGGCTTGTCCCGGCGATCCCGACAATGATGGCTGTGCGCCCCTAAGCGAGATGGCCGGGTCAAGCCCGGCCATGACGGCGGAGAGTCACTTCGCCGGCGCCGGCTTCACCGGCGGACGCTGCCGCAGTTTGATGCCCTGCAATGCCCCGACGATGCCCTGCGGCATGAAGATGATGCAGAGCACCAGCAGCACGCCGTAGATCGTGTTGGCGGCGCCGATGAAGTGCGTGCCGAACATGACACGCAAACCCTCGGTCAGCGATAGCGTAATGATCGAGCCAACGGTCGGCCCCATCAGGGAATAGACGCCGCCGGCGATCACGGCGAACACGATCTGCAGGGAAATGGCGATGCCCGACACTGTCTCCGGATTAAGATACGTGAAGTATTGGGCATAGACGGCGCCGCCGAGCGCGGTCAGCGCCGCGCTGATCACCGTCACCCGCAGCTTTTCGCGCAGCACGTTGATGCCGACTGCGGCAGCAGCGTCCTCGTCTTCCGAGATGGCCTCGAGCGCCTCGCGGCTGATGCCGTGATCGATCCGCTGCCAGGCATAGAGTCCGGCCAGCCACAGCACGATCGCGATACCGTAGAAATAAATCTTCTCTGGAAATTGCAGCGCGTACCACGAGTGGCCGACGGTCCGCACCGTAAGACCGAGCGAGCCGCCGGTGATCTCGCGCGCCGCCGTTAGCGACAGCAGCACGACCTGGCTCAGCGCCAGTGTGACCAGCGCAAAATAATGGCCCACTACCTTGAGGCGGAAGCATGGATAGCCGATTACGACGGCGAGCAGCGCCGACAGCGCGATAGCCAGCGGAATGCCGAGCCACGGGGTGACATTGTAGTAGTTCCACAGCAGCACCGGGACATAGGCGCCGACACCCATGAAGGCGCCATGGCCGAAAGACACGAAGCCAAAGCGCCCCATCAGCGCCCACGCCGTGTAGATGAGAGCGAACAGCAGAATCTGGATCACCAGATGCATGAAATAGGTCGGCGTCACAAACGGCAGCACGATCAACAGCGCCGCTATGCCGGCGACCGAAATAACGCGGTTGACGCTCATCGGGTGAAAAGTCCTCTCGGCCGCACGAACATCAGCACGATGAAGAATGCGAAGGCGAAGACGTAGGCGAGCTCGGTATTGGAATAATAGCCGCCGATGGCGATGATCTGGCTGATGATGAAGGATGCGACGAAGCCGCCGATCATATTGCCGAGGCCGCCGAGCACGCAGATCATGAAAATCACCGGCCCGAACTGGTTGCCGATAAAGGGATGCACGTCATATTGCAGCGCCAGCAGGCATGCGGCGAGGCCGGCGAGCGCGCCGCCGATCGCTGACGTCACCAGATAGATGCGCCGTTGATCGACTCCCATCAGGCCGATAATGGCGCGATCCTGCGCGATGGCCCGGATCGCCGTGCCGACATAGGTGCGCTTGAGGAAGACATAGAGCACCACGGCGCCGATCAAGCCGATGCCGAAGGCGAGCAGCCGGGCGAAGCTGATGTAGATGCCGGCGACCTCCAGGACAGGCAGGCGGATGGCGAGGTTGCGGAAGTCCGTGCCGAACAACAGCGTGGCGAAGCTTTGCAGGAAAAACAGCAGGCCGCCGGTCGACAGCAGCTGGTTGAGAGGCGGCGAGTCCAGAACCGGCGCAATGATGAGCACGTGAACGAGGACGCCCATCGCTGCCACGCTGACGATCGCGATCAGGAACGATACGGGCAGCGGCACGCCGTATTGCGTGTAGAGAAAATAGAGCACGTACATGCCGCACATCACGATGTCGGCATAAGCAATCCACACCACGTCGATCACGCCGAAGATCAGGTTGAGGCCGAGCGCGAGCAGCGCCAGCACCCCACCGAGCAGGACGCCATTGACCATCGCTTCGAGCAGATAGATGTCCATCTAGAGCGTCACCTATAGGCCCATGTACGATTGACGGATGAAGCTGTTGTTCTTCAGCTCGGCCGCCGTGCCCGCGAGCTTGATGGCACCGACCTCGAGCAGATAGGCCCGATCGACCACGTCCAATACCTGGGAGACGTTCTGTTCCACGATCAGCACCGTCAGCCCTTCGGCGCGGATGCGATGCACCAGATCGAACACCTGTTGAACTACGAGTGGCGCAAGACCGGCCGAGGGCTCATCGAGCAATAACAGTTTGGGCTTCGACATCAACGCACGACCGATCGCGCACATCTGCTGCTCGCCGCCGGACATCGTACCGGCGAGCTGGCTGTGGCGGTCCTTGAGGCGGGGAAACAGGCTGTAGACCCAGTCAAGCTGTTCGGAAAAACGGGCGCGCGCCTGTGGAATGAATGCACCGATCCGCAGGTTTTCCTCAACCGACAGGCGCGGAAAGAGTCGCCGGTTCTCCGGTACGTGGGCGATGCCCTGCTCCACTATGCGGTGCGCCGGCAAGCCGCCGATCGAGCGGCCCTCGATCG
>CAZNTY010000383.1:0-6269 GCA_964576085.1 uncultured Undibacter sp.
CGATATCCTGGTCAATAATAACGCGGGGCCACCCTTTCGCGATTTCCGCGAGTTGACCCGCCAGCAGATGATCGACGGCGTGATCGCCAACATGATCGTCGCCATCGAGCTGATCCAGAAGGTGATCGACCCCATGATGCAGCGGAAGTTCGGCCGCATCGTCAACATCACGTCGTCGGCGGTGAAGGCGCCGCTCGCCGGGCTCGACCTGTCGTCCGGCGCGCGCGCCGGGCTGACCGCGTTCCTCGCCGGCGTCGCGCGTACCGTCGCCGACAAGAACGTCACCATCAATTTTCTGCTGCCGGGACCTTTCGAGACGGATCGGCTGCGCAGCAACATCGAGGCCAACGCGAAGAAGACCGGCAAGAGCGTCGAGGAAGCAGTCGCTGCGCGCAAGCAGACGGTGCCTGCCAAGCGCTTCGGCACCCCTGAAGAATTCGGCGCCGCCTGCGCCTTCCTGTGCTCGACGCAGGCCGGCTACATCACCGGGCAGAACCTGTTGCTCGACGGCGGAATGATCCCGACTGCGTTCTAGCCGCCATCCCGTCTCGTTCCTGAACAGACCCCGGTCCGCCGCTCAGGCAACCTGTTGGCGCGCAGCCGGCATGTCCTTGCCCGGCCCGGACGCCATGAATTCAACGCCAATCTGGGTCGGCTTGCGCCAGATCACCCGGCAGGTTTGCCGGAGCTGGTCATGTTGAATCAGCAGCACGAACTCGTCCGGAATTCCCGCCGGTCCCGCCACTTCGAGGCAGGCACCGATCGGCGACAGGTTGCGCACGCGACATGCGATCGTGCCGGCACGGTTGAACGCGATCAGGCCCGACTTGAGCGTGCGATGGCGCGGGACTTTGCGTCGTTCGACGTCGACCATTGCGGCCTCCTCACGGTATCGGCGGCGTCTCCTCAAGGACCGCCGGTTCGGATTTTTCGCCGGGACCAGTATGCGCCGAGCGATTTATCGGGTCGTGAAAATGATCCTGAAAAAATCCGGCATCCCAGGAGAATTCGATAACCATGGCTTGCAGCCCCATGATTGCCCGGTGGTCGGGCCGATTCCGCAAGCAGGCCTGGGCGCGCAAGTCCCCTTGCTCCGTCCCGGCCGCCGTCGCATGATCGCCGCCGACCTCGCCTTTCCAGCCAACCAAAAAACCTGCGGGAGTGAACTCTATGAAGCTCGTGCGTTATGGCGCGCCCGGCCGGGAGAAGCCCGGCATCATCGATGCCGACGGCAAGATCCGCGACCTGTCGAGGATCGTCAAAGACATCGACGGCGAGATGCTCGCCTCCGGCGGCCTCGCCAAGATCCGAAAGGCCAACATCAAGCGGCTCAAGCCGGTGCCCGGCAAGCCGCGGCTCGGCCCCTGCATTGGCCATGTCGGCAATTTCATCGCCATCGGGTTGAATTACTCCGACCATGCCGCCGAGGCCGGCATGCCCATCCCGAAAGAGCCGGTGATCTTCAACAAGGCGCCGAGCTGCATTTGCGGACCGAACGACGACACGATCATTCCGAAGGAGTCCGGCAAGCTCGACTGGGAGGTCGAGCTCGGCATCGTCATCGGCAAGCGGGCCCGCTATCTCTCGAAAGAGAAGGCCAAGGACGCGATCGCCGGCTATTTCGTCGCCAATGACGTGTCGGAGCGCGTGTTCCAGATCGATCGCAGCGGCGGACAATGGAACAAGGGCAAAGGCTGCGAGACGTTCGGCCCGATCGGACCGTGGCTCGTGACGCGCGACGAGATCCGGGATCCGCAGAATCTCGACATGTGGCTCGACGTCAACGGCGAAAAGCGTCAGCGGGGCAATACGCGCACCATGATCTTCGGCTGCGAGCACATCGTCTGGTACTGTTCGCAGTTCTTCGTGATGAACCCTGGCGATATCATCATTACCGGCACGCCGCCGGGCGTCGGGCTCGGCATGAAGCCACCGCAATTCCTCAAGGCCGGCGACGTGGTCACGCTCGGCATCCAGGGCCTCGGCGAACAGCGCCAGAAGATCGTTGCCGGCAAATACTGACAGGCACCGGCGCCTCGCCCCATGCAAAAACAAAACCCCGGGCTTGCGCCCGGGGTTTTTCATTTGAAGCGCGTCGCGCGATCAGAAGCGGTAATTCACGCCCGCGCGCACGATGCTGGTCTTGAAGGCGGCGTCCGTGCCGGCAGCCGAGCAGTTGGCGCAGTCGAACTTGCCGAGGTCGGCATAGAGATATTCGAGCTTGACCGACCAGTTGTTGAACAGCGCGTATTCAACGCCGGCGCCGACCGTCCAGCCGATCAGAGTATCGTTGCTCGAGCCGAAAGCGCTGTTGGAGCCCTTCACGCCGGCGAAGGCGGCACCACCGGTCAAGTACGGCAGGAAGCCGTTCCAGCCGGCATAGCCGATGCGGCCGCGCACGGTGGCGAACCAGTCGTTCTGGAACTTACAGGTGTTGGCGCCGCAGGGGCCGTCATCCTTCATGTTGCTCCAGTCGAAGTCGCCTTCGATGCCCCACACCCACATGCCGGTCTGCAGGTTGTAGCCCAGTGTGCCGCCGGCGAGGAAACCATCCGGCTTCAGATTGGCCCAATCGTAGGTGCCGAATCCGTAGCCCCCGTTGAGACCGACGTAGAAGCCGCTCCAGGTGCCATAGGATGGCGCGACGTAAGCCGGAGCCTTGTAGGCGGGCGGCGGCCCAAGATCCGCGGCTTGTGCCGCGAGGGGCGCGGCAAGCAATGCCGCGATTGCCAGCCCGAGTTGGATCAGTCTTGATTTCATGTATCAGCCCTTCCGCGATGTTGAGACTTCGGGCGACCACACGGGATCCACCCGGACGTTCGATTCAATTCCTGCGCGCAACGATTGCGCGCTGGCATAGAACTGCATGCTTCCGGTTAATGGCGGGTTAACCTTAACGGCGTCCCGGCCGCAGCCTCAGCCGCGGGCGGCGAGCACCGTCTCGATCGAAAGCCGCGACCAAGCCCCCGCTTTGGCTCGAAAATCCAGATAGGACGTGTGGATTTTGCGGCTGATCGCATCGCGGCCCGCGAGTTCCCCGAGTACATCGACCGATTGAGCCCGGGCGGCGGCGATCAGGTCGGCCGGGAATGCGCGTAATTTTACGCCGTGTTGCTCAACGAGCACAGTCAGCGCCTCGGTGTTGAGCTTTTCCATTTCGGCCAGCGCGAAATTCGCTTCCGCCGCACAGGCGTGCGCGATGATCGCCTTCTGTGTCGAATCCAGCGTCGACCACAGCTTCAGCGAGACGATGCACTCGCCGGTGCCGTTCGGCTTGTTGAAGCCGGGATAATAATAAAACGGCTCGACGCGATAGAGACCAAGCGCAATGTCGGTGCCCGGTCCGACGAATTCGGCGCCGTCGAGCACCCCCGATTGCAGTCCGGGAAGGATTTCGCCGGGCGGCGTGGTCTGCGGCGTGGCGCCCAGCCGCCGGTAGATTTCGCCGCCGAGGCCGAGGGTACGCAGCTTGAGGCCGCGCAGGTCGGCGAGGCCCTTCAGCTCGCGGCGGAACCAGCCGCCCATGCAGACCCCGGTGTTGCCGCCCATGAACGGCTTGACGCCGAACGGCGCGTAGAGCTCGTCCCACAATTGCTGGCCGCCAGCGGCATCGATCCAGGCGACGTGCTCCGCCGGCGTCAGGCCGAACGGAACGGTGGTGAAGAATGCCGCCGCCGGCATCTTGCCCTGCCAGTAGAACGATGCCGTATGGCCGAGATCGGCGACGCCATTGCCGACCGCGCCCAGCACCTCGAACGCCGGCACGATCTCGCCGGCCGCAAACACGGTGATGTCGATCGCGCCGTTCGAGAGCGTGCGCACCCGCTCGGCGATGCGCTCGGCCGACATGCCGGGACCCGGCAGCCGCTTTGGCCAGGACGTCACCATGCGCAGCTTTTTTGCTTGTGCGCGCGCGACCGCGGGCATTGCGACGGCGCCGGCGAGACCGGCGGCAACGGTGCGGCGGGTGATTATCGTCATGGCATCCTCACCAGTAGGCGTGGAAGTGATTGAGCGGGCCGTGGCCGTGGCCGACCGCGAGCCTGTCGGCGGCGGCGATCGCGGCGGTGACGTAATCCTTGGCGGCGCGCACGGCGGCCGAGAGATCGAGGCCCTTGGCCAGTCCGGCTGCGACGGCCGACGACAGAGTGCAGCCGGTGCCGTGGGTGTTGCGGGTGGCGACGCGCGGCGCGACCAGCCGGACGTCGAGGTTTGGGCCGATTAAAAGATCGACGCTCTCCGGCCCCTCGCCATGTCCGCCTTTCATCAAGATGTTGCGGGCGCCGGCGGCAAGCAACTGCTTGGCCTGCGCCACCATCTCGGCTTCGCTTGTGGCGACCGGCATGCCGGTGAGCGCCGCGGCTTCCGGCAGATTCGGCGTTATCAGAAGCGCCCGTGAAATGAGCTCTTTTTTCAGAGTTGCGACGGCGTCGTCGGCCAGGAGGCGCGCGCCGGACGCCGCAATCATCACCGGATCGAGCACGATATTCGCCACCTTGTGGCGATCGAGTGCTCCCGCGATCGCAGTGACGGCGGCAGACCGTGACAGCATGCCGATCTTCACCGCGCCAACATCGAGGTCGGCAAAGACAGCGTCGATCTGCGCGACGATGAAATCGGGCGGCACGTCGTGGATCGCGCTCACACCCTGCGTGTTCTGCGCGGTCAGCGCCGTGATCGCGGATGCGCCATAGACGCCGAGCGCGGCAAATGTCTTGAGGTCGGCCTGGATGCCGGCGCCGCCGCTCGAATCGGAGCCTGCGATGGTGAGCGCGATCGGCGTCACGGCGCGCTCCGATGCGACAGGGCGCGGTCAACGATGCCGCGCAGGTCGCGCACGGCTGCGGCGGGATCGGCAGCAAGCGACAACGCCGAGATCACCGCGACGCCGTCGGCGCCGGCCGCAATCACATCGGCGGCATTGCCGGCGTCAATTCCAGCAATCGCACAGACCGGCATCTGCGGCGCGCGGGAGCGGACCGCGGCCAGGATGGTCTTGAAGCCGTCGAGCCCGACAGGCCGGTCGGGATTATCCTTCGAGCGGGTAGCAAACACACCGCCGACCGCGACATAATCCAGGTGATCAAGTGGCGCGGCCCGCGCTTGTGCGACAGTCTTCAGGCTGAGCCCGATGATCGCCTGCCGGCCGAGCAGCAGACGCGCCTCCTCGGCCTCCATGTCGTCCCAGCCGATGTGAACACCATCGGCCTGCGCGGCAAGCGCGACGTCGACGCGGTCATTGATGAGCAGAGGCACATTTTCAGGCAACGCCGCCTTGATGGCGCGGGCGCGCGCGATCATCTCGCGCGTGGTGCCGTGCTTGTCGCGCAGCTGCACCAGCGTCGCGGCGGCACCGATCAGGCGGGCCAGTTCGTCCAGCGGACGGCCGCCGCTTTGCCCCGGATCAAGCAGGGCATAGAGGCGAAGATCGACCGTCATCGCGACACCCTGGCGCGGTGGGCCAGCGTGGCCGGATCGAGCCGGTAGAGCGCGTCGAGGATCGAGACCGCGAAGCTGCCCGGCCCTGCCGATGCTTCACCCGCGATCTCGCCGGCAACGCCGAGGATCAACATGCCGGCAACACCCGCCAGCCATGCGTCGCTTTCGACGGCGAGACACGCGGCGATCAGCGCCGAGGCGGCGCACCCCATCGCGGTGATCCGCGCCATCAGGGGGTGGCCGTTGCCGATCGCTGCCTGCCGCGCGTCGTCCGCTACGAGGTCGGTCGCGCCAGACAGTACGATGACGGTCGCGTTGTCGGCGGCGAATTTCGCGACCGGGCCCATCTCCGCGGGACGATCGGCCAGCGTGGAAAATTCCGCGGCATTAAGCCGGACGGCGCGCGGATGCCGCTCGACAAGCCGGCGCGCCAGCGCGGCGCGTGGCGGCGAGCGGTCGATCAGCACCGGATCGAGCAGCCACGGCTTTCCGCCGGCCGACGCCGCGGCAACTGCGATGTCGATCGCCTCGGCGCGCTCCCGGTCGAACGTGCCGAGGTTGACCAGGAGGGCATCGGCGCTCCCGGCAAAATGGCCGATCTCCTCCGGCGAAATCGTCATGGAGGGCTGCACGCCGGCAGCGAGCAGCACATTGGCCGTGAAATTCTGCGCGACCGAATTGGTGATGCAGTGGACACGCGGAGTTTTGGCGCGGAGCCGCGCCAAAATATCGGCCGCAGCCCGCACGTCGGCACCACAGTCAGGGAATGCGTGCATCTCTTCTCCCTCCGCCGGCATGACCCGGATCAGGTTCGTTGGGTTGGCTTGTCG
>CAZNTY010000384.1:0-2073 GCA_964576085.1 uncultured Undibacter sp.
ATGACGGAGGAGTAGCCGGTCGGCGATCTCTCCGATGCTAAGGGAATCTCTTCCGGGCGCACCTTTGATTGCGAGCATCAATTGATGCTGCTGCGGTGTCACACCCGCTTCCATCGCAGCGGCCTCGCTGAACGCGAGAAATTTCCTTAGCTCGCAACGGAAGTCCGCCAGTGCCTCGTAGTTGGCTTTCGTCAAAGCAGACCTCTTGCGCTTAACGGTCAGCTTTGGTGACGAGAGCGTATTCAATTGCTTACCAACCAAGGTGAACTCCTTTTTTCTGCGGAAGGTGTATCGGCCAGAAACCGGCTCCAAGCTCCCGCATTAGCACCGCGGCGTCCTCTATTTTATCGGGCGGACTGTGGCCCTTTGCCGGTAAAACTCAGGGGGCCTTGTTTATATATCGCGTTGCGATATAGAGCGCGCGGCGCCCAAGATGGTCGATCCATTTTGCATTCCGGGGCCACCGCAAAATTAGGTCAGAACAAAGACAAACGGAGTATTGATGAAGTTCGACAGCGCCGAACTGCGCCGCCTCGGCGATTTCACGACAAACCCGCGCGTGCTCTATATTGCGGCCATCGCGGTATTTGTCGCTCTGGTGAGCGTTGCCGCAGGCGTGGCACTGCTCGACCTTATTCGCCTCTTCACAAATATTGCTTATTTCGGCCGCTTCTCACTGGCAACCGCGGATCTCTCGCAATCTCCGTTTGGGCTGTGGACTGTGCTTATTCCAGCCGCCGGGTCAATCGTCATCGGCTTTATGGCGCGCTACGGCAGCGAAAAGATCCGTGGACACGGCATTCCTGAAGCTATTGAAGCGATACTCCTTGGCCGCTCGCGGCTCGATCCCAAAGTTGCGGTCTTAAAGCCACTGTCATCTGCAATTTCCATCGGTACGGGCGGCCCGTTCGGTGCAGAAGGACCCGTCATCATGACCGGCGGAGCGATGGGATCGCTTATCGCACAGTGGCTTCCTGTCAGCGACAACGAACGAAAGACGTTGCTGGTTGCCGGCGCTGCCGCTGGCATGACCACAGTCTTCGGAACACCGATTGCAGCGATCATGCTGGCCGTCGAATTGCTGCTGTTCGAATGGACGCCGCGGAGCTTCATACCGGTTGCGGTGGCCGCAATCGTGGCCGAGGTCGCGCGCTCGTTTTTGCATATGCCGTCGCCGCTGTTCCCGTTCTCAGGCAGCGCTGAGATGTCGGTATCGGGGCTTGCGTGCTGGATCATCATTGGCGCCCTCGGAGGGCTCCTCTCGGGCTGTCTGACGAAGCTGGTCTACACAGCCGAAGATCTGTTTCCGAAGCTACCCGTTCACTGGATGTGGTGGCCAATGTTCGGCGGGCTGATCGTCGGCCTCGGCGGCTTGATTGATCCCCGCGCTCTCGGTGTCGGTTACACGAATATCGAGCAGCTGCTCGCCGGCACCCTTACCGGCGAAAGCGCGCTTCGTCTGCTGGGTGTCAAGGCAACCATATGGTCCGTGGCGTTGGGGTCCGGTACGTCGGGCGGCGTGCTCGCACCTTTGCTCATCATTGGCGGTGCGCTGGGCGCGGCATTGAGCGTAGTAATGCCGGCAGCAGCTCCCGGGCTTTGGGCGCTGCTCGCGATGACGGCGACGATGGGCGGCACAATGCGGGCTCCACTGACCGCGACGTTCTTCGCCGTTGAGCTGACGGGGGCTACCGGAATGCTGGTGCCGCTGATCACCGCCTGCGTGGCGGCGCATGCCGTGACCGTTCTTTTGATGCGCCGCTCGATTCTGACCGAAAAGTTGGCGCGCCGGGGTCATCATCTCGTTCGCGAATATCGCACGGACCCGTTCGCCCTGACGCGCGTTGCCGAGGTCATGACGACCGACGTGGACACGGTCCCGGCATCGATGACATTGCATCAGGCGGTTTCCTTCCTGACCAACCCGGCGACACGCCACCCGACATTCCCGGTCGTTGATGAAAACATGCGGGTTCTGGGCGTCATCGATCCACCGGCGGTGCTGCGTTGGCGCCGTCGCGGTGAGCATCGCAGGGCGACGCTCGACAAGCTTGTGACAGGAACGAACGTTGT
>CAZNTY010000385.1:0-14049 GCA_964576085.1 uncultured Undibacter sp.
GGCGCAAGTTCCTGAGCCCCAATCCGCCGCCGCTGTTCCACGACTTTTTCGCCATGCTCATGCGCGTGCCGGAGTTCGTGCTCGAAGGCGACAGCCTGGTCGCCATGCAGAACGCGCGGGCCCTGCATCGCATGATGAACATCATGCGCGAAACGGGAGTGCCTCATGCCCGAGTATGAACCGATCACCGGCCGCTACATCACGGTCGAGATCGCCGGCGAGCGCCACCGCATCTTCGTCGAGGAGGCCGGCGCGGGAATCCCCCTGCTCTGCCTGCACACCGCCGGCAACGACAGCCGGCAGTTCCGCCACATGATGAACGATCCGGCGGTCACCGGCCGTTTCCATGTCGTCGCCTTCGACATGCCCTATCACGGCCGCTCGACGCCGCCGGACCGCTGGTGGCTGAAGAAATTCCGGCTGACGACCGCGTCCTATCTCGACATCATCCGCGCGGTCTGGCTCGCGCTGGGCCTCGAGCGGCCAATCGCGCTCGGCTGCTCGATGGGCGGGGCGATCGTGCTCAAGCTCGCGGCCGACTATCAAGACGAGCTGCGCGGCATCGTCGGCCTCGAGAGCTCGGCCTATGCGCCGGGCCGCTACAACGAATTCCTGCACCACCCCGCGATCCACGGCGGCGAACTGTGCGCGAGCTACACCTATGGCCTCAATTCGCCCTACAGCCCGGAAGTGAACCGGCGCGAGAACTGGTGGTACTACAGCCAGTCCGGCCCCGGCGTGTACCAGGGCGATGTCTATTTCTACAGCCTCGACTGGGATGCGCGCGAGGACGTCAAGCGCATCGACACCGCGCGCTGCAAGGTCGCGCTGCTGACCGGCGAATACGACTACTCCTGCACGCCGGCGATGACCGAGGCGGTCGCCGCCGCGATCCGCGGCGCGCACTACCGGCTCATGAAGGGCATGGGCCACTTCCCGATGATCGAGAATTACCCGGGCTTCCGGCCTTACCTGCTCGACGCGCTCGAGCACGTGGCGCCCGGCCCGCAGACCGCAACAACAGCCTCGCGACGGCAGGCCTCCTGACCGTCATTCCCAACACCCAACCTGATGGAGAGAACGATGGATAAAGCAACCTTCGACCGCGGCCTTGAAATCCGCAAAGCCGTGCTCGGCGCGGAGTATGTCGAGAACTCGCTCAGGGCGGCGGACGACTTCAACCGGCCGCTGCAGGAACTGGTGACCGAGTATTGCTGGGGCTACGTCTGGGGCCGCGAAGGTTTGCCGCGGAAGACCCGCAGCATCATCAACCTGGCGATGATCAGTGCGCTCAACCGGCCGCACGAGCTCAAGATTCATGTCGCCGGCGCGCTGCGCAACGGCCTGACCCGGCAAGAGATCTGCGAAATCTTTCTGCAGGTCGCGATCTATTGCGGCGTCCCGGCCGGAGTCGATGCGTTCCGCACCGCCCGCGAGGTGTTTGCGGAGATCGACAAGAAGAAGTGACCGCACAATAGCGAAGAGCGGCAGGAGGCCGGGCATGAAGCGCTACCAGATGCTGATCGGAGGCGAATGGGTCGACGCGACGAGCGGCGAGACATTCGAATCGGAAAATCCGTTTCTCGGCGGACCCTGGGCGCTGATCCCCAAAGGCGGCGCGGATGACGTCGATCGCGCTGTCAAGGCGGCCGGCGACGCTTTTGCCGGCGCGGCGTGGCGGGGGCTGAGCGCGAGTGCGCGCGGCGCCCTGCTGCGCCGCTTCGCCGACCTGGTGGCGCAGAACGCCGACCGCCTCGCCGAGATCGAAACCACCGACAACGGCAAGCTGATCAGCGAGATGCGGGCGCAGCTGCGCTATGTGCCGCAGTGGTTTCATTATTTCGGGGGGCTTGCCGACAAGATCGAAGGCCGAGTGATCCCGATCGACAAGCCCGGCATCTTCAACTTCACCCGTGAGGAAGCGCTCGGCGTGGTCGCCGCCATCACGCCGTGGAATTCGCCGCTGATGCTGGCGACCTGGAAGCTGGCGCCGGCGCTGGCGGCCGGCAACACCGTGGTCTGGAAGCCGTCCGAGTTCTCCTCGGTGTCGGCGCTGGAATTCGGCCGGCTGTTCGCGGAGGCCGGCTTCCCGCCCGGCGTGGTCAATATCGTCACCGGCTTCGGCAAGGACGTCGGCGAGCGGCTGGTCAGCCACCCCGGCGTCGCCAAGATCGCCTTCACCGGCGGCGACCGCACCGGCCAGGGCGTCTATGAGCTCGCCGCGCGCTCGATCAAGCCGGTCACGCTCGAGCTCGGCGGCAAGTCGGCCAATATCGTGTTCGAGGACGCCGTGCTCGATGACGCGGTGAAGGGCGTGGTGTCGGGGATTTTCGCCGCCACCGGGCAGACCTGCATCGCCGGCTCGCGCGCGCTGATCCATCGCTCGATCTATGACCGCTTCATCGAGCAGCTGGTGGCGCTCGCCAAGACGGCGCGGATGGGCAACCCGCTGGAAGACACCACCCAGGTCGGGCCGATCACCACGCGGCCGCAATACGCCAAGGTGCTCGACTATATCGGCGTCGCAAAGGCCGAGGGCGCAAGCTGCGTGCTCGGCGGCGGTCCCGCCAGCAGGCCGGAGTGCGGCAAGGGCTGGTTCGTGGAGCCGACCATCTTTACCGGCGTGAAGCCGGACATGCGGATCGCGCAGGAGGAGGTGTTCGGGCCGGTGCTGTCGATCATCCCATTCGATTCCGACGATGAGGCGGTCGCGATCGCCAACGGCACGATCTACGGCCTCGCCGCCGGCGTCTGGACGCAGAGCATCAAGCGCGCGCTCACCATGTCGGAGCGGCTGCAGGCCGGCACCGTGTGGATCAACACCTATCGCGCGGTCAGCTACATGTCGCCGTTCGGCGGCTACCGCCGTTCCGGCATCGGCCGCGAGAGCGGGCTGACCGCGATCCGCGAATACCTCCAGGAGAAGAGCGTCTGGATCGACATCAGCGGCCAGGTGCCCAATCCCTTCATCATGCGCTGACCGGCGCAGCCCCGAACGCGCAAGACAGGAGACAAGTTGATGGCGGAGCACAAAGGCAATGCTCTTATCACCGGCGCGGCCGGCGGCATGGGCACCGCGATCGCCAAGGCGCTGGTCGAAGCCGGCCACGCCCTGGTGCTGGTCGACCGCGACGAGCCGAAAGTGGCGGCATTGGCGCGGACGCTCGGCCCGCGCACCGTGGCGCTCACCGTCGACATCGCCGACGGCATGAGCGTCGACGCCCTGCCCGACCGCATCCCCGAGACGTTCCGGCCGATCGACATCCTCATCAACAACGCGGGGCACGATATCGGCGGCCGCAAGCGGTTCGACGTCGGCTCGCCCGATGACTGGGCCGCGATCGTCGAAACCAATCTGATCGGGCTGATGCGGGTGACCCGCGCCATCCTGCCGGACATGATCAAACGCAACACCGGCGACATCATCAACATGGGCTCGATCGCGGCGCTGCGGATCGTCCCCGACATGGCGCCCTACAACGCCAGCAAGGCCGGCGTGCACATGCTGGTCGACGTCATCCGCGCCGAGCTGGCGGAGACCAATATCCGCGTCACCGAGATCATGCCCGGCCTCACCCGCACCGGCATCATCCGGACGCGCTATCGCGGCGACCTCGCGCAGGAGAAGGAGTATTTCGACCAGTTCAAGATCGCGCTGGAGCCGGAAGACATCGCGCGCTCGATCATGTTCGCGCTGTCGCAGCCGCGCCACGTGCAGGTCGCCGAAATGGTCGTGCTTCCCGTCAACCGCTGGTAAAGCGAACGCATCGCGATTGCTCATCCACCGGTTGGCGATTTTGCAGCCCCGGACGGGCGCGACGCAGGGTCCTTTGACAAGGACGAACGATCCTCGCCGCCGCTACCGTGACGCGTTTGTATCCATTTCCATTCTCGACAGGCTTGCGTGGCCGCGGACCCAGGACCGTGGAACTGCAAATAGCGAGCGCAGGACAGGCATTCCGGCTCGAATGAGAATAACTCCAAACTAAGCTAATTCGTCGCATCCGGGCCGCGAGTGGTGCTAGAGCATGATCCCGAAACTGGGCGCCAGCTTTCCGATAGGAGCCGGCCCAATGAAAGAACAGCGGATGACGGTTCGAAGGATCACTCCGCGTTGTGACGCTGAAGACGTGAGGCTGTGACCGGTAGCTCGATGAATTTCAAAACTTTGCAACAGTTCGCGGCAGTCTTTCTTGTCGTCGCAGCCACCAGCTACGCGGCCGCACAGCAGGCGCCCTCTTCCGAGGGTGCGGTCGCGAGCCCGCCGGCCGGCGCTAGCGCGGTACCGTCGCAGGCAAATCCATCATCGGACTCCTCAACGGCTCCCGGTTCACCATCTTCGCCGATCGGAACCACGACAATGCCAGCGCAACAGCCGGCGGCCGGCGTCGAACCTGACAATGCAGCAGCATCGCCCGGCGCTGTGCAGGCTCTGCCGCAGGCCCTGCTGCCCCGCGACCTGTCGCCCTGGTCGATGTTTCTGAATGCCGACATCGTCGTAAAGATCGTGATGATCGGGCTGGCCTTTGCATCCCTGGTGACCTGGACGGTCTGGCTCGCCAAGGGCGCCGAACTGATAACTGCCAAGCGTCGTGCCACGACGGCGCTGCGAAAACTCGAGCGGGCCGACAGCCTCACGGCCGCGGCAGACGACATTGAACAGGGCTGGACGCGCCGCGGGCCGATCGCCCGCTTATTGGACGTCGCCACAGGTGAGGTGCGACGATCGAACGGCTTGTCGGCCGATGGCATCAAGGAGCGGGTCGGAGTCGCGCTGTCGCGCGTCGAAGCCCGCGCCGCCCGCAGCATGGTCCGGGGCACCGGCCTTCTCGCCACGATCGGCGCAACGGCCCCGTTCGTCGGGTTGTTCGGCACCGTATGGGGCATCATGAATTCGTTCGTCGGCATCAGCCAGGCGCACACGACCAATCTTGCAGTTGTTGCGCCGGGCATCGCCGAGGCGCTGCTTGCAACCGCCATCGGGCTGGTCGCAGCGATCCCGGCAGTGATCATCTACAACGTATTCACGCGCGCCATCGCCGGCTATCGGGCGCTTCTTGCCGATGCTTCCGCCGAGATTCTCAAGCATCTGTCCCGCGATCTCGAAGCACATGGGTCAAGCCGCGCCCATCAGGACGGCGAACTCACCTTAGCTCGCGCGACGCCGCTGCCTGCGGCCAGACGCGCCACACAGTCGCTCGGCGGAGGACGATGATGGCCCTTTCCGTCACGGAGCCTCAGGACGACGGCCTCACGGAAATCTCCGACATCAACGTCACGCCCTTTATTGACGTGATGTTGGTACTGCTGATCATTTTCATGGTGGCGGCGCCGCTATCGACGGTCGACATCGGCGTCAACCTGCCAACTTCGAATGCGCAACCCCAGCCCCGGCCGGACAAGCCGCTATTTCTGACGATAAAAGCCGATCTGAGCCTCGCATTGGGTGAAGATGCCGTGACCCAGAATGACCTGAAGCTGCGGCTCGATCAGGAGACGAACAGCGATCACGAGCAGCGGATTTTTGTGCGGGCCGACCGGACCATTCCCTACGGGGACCTGATGAGGGTCATGAATGCGCTGCGCGACGCCGGCTACCTTAAAATTGCCCTCGTCGGCCTGGAAGCGCCTCCGGGCACTTCAGGCGCGCGATAAATTGCCCATTTTTCGGCCGGACCTGACCGGCATGCTGATTTTCCTCGGATGGAACTTTTCTCCCCTCCGAGCGTTTAGCTTGTGGAGCGCTGTGTTTTCCGTCCAGGACGCGCGCTACGGGGGAGGCTTCAATTTTCCCGATACTGCATAGGCCAGAAACGCGGCGCGTGAAGGCTTGGATTCGCCAAGCTTTTTCGCCATGGCGAGGGACTTAGCAACCCGACAAAATGAAGGCCGGCTCGCGCGGCGGGCGGGCAGAACGAGAGGTTCCGATGGCCCCTAACGGTTCGGCTTTTCCAGAGAACGCGCGGACATCGAATCCGCGCTCGCGCAGTCCCGTGCCGGAGCCCGAGCAGAACTTCGACTCGCCTGAGCTCCAAGAGCTTTTGAGAGCCCTGCAGGCAATGCGGGCAGGCGACTTTTCAGTTCGAATGCCGGGCAACCGGCTCGGGCTCGTCGGCAAGATTGCCGATACGTTCAACGAGATCGTTTCCGCCAACGAACACATGGCGCAACAGCTCGAGCATGTTGGCCAGGTCGTCGGCCGCGAAGGAAAAACCCGGCGGCGCGTAAAATTCTCGCTGTCGAGCGGGTCCTGGGCTGAAATGGAATCGTCGGTCAACACGTTGATCGACGATTTGTTGTGGCCAACGACCGAAGTCACGCGAGCCATCGGTGCGGTCGCTCAGGGCGACCTGCTGCAGACGGTCAGATTGGACGTCGATGGCCGGCCGCTGAAGGGAGAATTTCTCCGTTCAGCGAACATCGTCAATCGCATGATCAAACAGCTTAGTACCTTCACGTCCGAGGTGACGCGCGTCGCTCGTGAAGTCGGCACCGAAGGCAAGCTCGGTGGCCAGGCTGAAGTCCGTGAAGTGACCGGCGTCTGGAAGGACCTGACCGACAACGTCAATTCAATGGCGAACAACCTCACCGCGCAGGTTCGCAACATTTCCGAGGTGACGATCGCGGTGGCGAACGGCGACCTCTCCAAAAAAATCACGGTGGACGTGCGCGGCGAAATTCTTCAGCTCAAGGAAGCCATCAATACGATGGTTGACCAGCTCCGCGCTTTCGCCTCGGAAGTCACCCGCGTTGCGCGCGAGGTTGGCACCGAAGGCAAGCTCGGCGGTCAAGCCATCGTGCCGGGCGTGGCCGGTACCTGGAAGGATTTGACCGACAACGTCAATTCGATGGCGTCGAACCTGACCGATCAGGTGCGCAGCATCGCCGAAGTCACGACCGCCGTCGCGCGGGGCGACCTGTCACGCAAGATGACGGTCGACGTGCGTGGCGAAATCCTTGAGCTGAAAGACACGATCAACACGATGGTCGATCAGCTCAACGCGTTTGCGTGGGAAGTTACCCGCGTCGCGCGCGAGGTCGGCACCGAAGGCAAACTCGGCGGTCAGGCCCAGGTGCCGGGCGTCGCCGGTACATGGAAGGACCTCACCGATAACGTCAACCTCATGGCCGGCAACCTGACGGCGCAGGTCCGCAACATTGCCGAGGTCGCCACGGCCATCGCCAACGGCGACCTTTCGAAAAAGATCACGGTCGACGTGCGCGGCGAATTGCTGCTCCTGAAAGACACGCTCAACACCATGGTCGAGCAGCTCCGCTCGTTCGCCGCTGAAGTGACGCGTGTCGCACGCGAGGTCGGAACGGAAGGCAAGCTGGGCGCCCAGGCTCACGTGCCCGGCGTGGCCGGCACGTGGAAGGACCTGACCGACACGGTCAACGTGCTTGCGGCCAATCTGACGACGCAGGTCCGCAACATTGCCGAGGTGACGACGGCTGTCGCGCGGGGGGACCTTTCGCGCAAGATCACCGTGGACGTCAAAGGCGAGATCTTTGAGTTGAAGGACACCATCAATACCATGGTGGACCAGCTCAACGCCTTCGCATCGGAAGTGACGCGCGTTGCTCGCGAAGTCGGCACCGAAGGCAAGCTCGGCGGTCAGGCGCGCGTCCCCGGCGCGGCGGGCACCTGGAAGGACCTCACCGATACGGTCAACAACATGGCCACGAACCTGACCGAACAGGTCCGTGGCATCGTGAAGGTGGTGACGGCGGTCGCGAACGGCGACCTCAAGCTGAAACTCGTGATGCAATCCAAGGGCGAAGTGGCCGCCCTTGCCGAAACCATCAACAACATGATCGAAACACTGGCCACATTCGCGGAGCAGGTCACAACCGTTGCCCGCGAGGTAGGCGTGGAAGGCCGACTCGGTGGCCAGGCACACGTGCCCGGCGCTGCCGGAACGTGGAAAGATCTCACGGGCAACGTCAACCTGCTGGCGGCAAACCTGACCACGCAAGTCCGCGCCATCGCCGAGGTGGCGACCGCGGTGACGAAGGGCGACCTGACCCGATCGATTCAGGTCGATGCCCGTGGCGAAGTCGCCGAACTGAAAGACAACATCAATACGATGATCGGCAACCTGCGCCTGACCACCGAGCGCAACGTCGACCAGGACTGGCTCAAGACCAATCTCGCCAAGTTTACGACTATGTTGCAGGGCCAGCGCGACCTCGCCACGGTCGGCCGCCTGCTCCTGACGGAGCTGACACCGCTCGTCAACGCGCAGCTCGGCGTGCTGTATCGGCTCGACAGCTCTGACGGAGGACACCTGCGGTTGGTGTCCGGCTATGCCGATGACAATACGAACGGTCACCCGTTGACGATTCGCATGGGAGAAGGGCTGATCGGGCAGTGCGCCGCCGACAAGCGACGGATACTGATCAGCGAACCAACCAACGAGCTCGTTCCGATCGGCTCGGTATCGTTCAAAACGGTGCCGCGCAACGTGATCGTGCTGCCAGTACTGTTTGAAAACCAGCTAAAGGCCGTGATCGAGCTGGCATCGCTGAAGACATTCAGCGCGTTGCAAATCGCATTTCTGGAACAGCTCACGGACAGCTTCGGCACCATCCTCAACAGTATCGAAGCGACGATGCAGACCGAAGGGCTGCTGAAGCAGTCTCAGGAACTCGCTGCGGAGCTTCAATCGCAAAAGCGCGAATTGCAGGAAACCAACGACCAGCTGGAGCAGAAAGCCCAGCAGCTCGCCGAACGCAATGTTGAAGTCGAACGCAAGAACGACGAGATCGAGCAGGCCCGCCGCGCCCTGGAAGAGCAGGCAAGCGAGCTCGCGCTGACTTCCAAATACAAGTCCGAGTTTCTTGCCAATATGTCGCACGAACTGCGGACGCCGTTGAACAGCGTGCTCATTCTCAGTCAGCAACTGGCGGAGAACTCCGACGGCAATCTCGTGCCAAGGCAGGTCGAATTTGCCCGCACGATCCATGCCGCCGGCGCAGACCTCTTGAATCTGATCACCGACATTCTCGACCTATCCAAGATCGAGTCCGGCACGGTTACCGTCGAAGCAGAAGAGATCGACCTGCCGAATCTGATCGACGCCGTTTCGCGGCAATTCCGCCATGAGGCCGAACGTCGGCAACTCGACTTTGATGTCAGCGTCGACCCGAGGATCGGCCGCAGTATCGTCACCGACTCGAAACGCCTGCAGCAGGTTCTGAAGAACCTGATGTCCAACTCCCTGAAATTCACCGAGCAGGGAAGCGTGACGTTACAGGTGTCGGTCGCTGAGAGCGGCTGGAGCCCGCAACACGAGCTGCTGAACGAAGCGTCAACGGTGGTGGCGTTCGAGGTCACGGACACCGGCATCGGCATCCCCCTCGACAAGCAGAAGATCATCTTCGAGGCCTTCCAGCAGGCGGATGCCAGCACCAGCCGCAAGTATGGCGGCACCGGCCTTGGACTCGCCATCTGCCGCGAGCTTGCAAACCTGCTCGGAGGAGAGCTCACGCTGCGCAGTTCGCCCGGTGCAGGCAGCACCTTCACCCTTTATCTGCCGATCCGTTACGCCGGCTCTGTCGTCGCGCGGCCCCAGAAGAGACATATCGAACTGCAGCCATCGGCATATCATCAGCTTTCCCGAATACCGGAACGTCAGACCGAGCAGCTTCCAGATGACCGTCAGGACATTCGTCCCGGGGACCTGTCGCTCCTGATCGTCGAGGATGACCCGCACTATGCCCGTATTCTGGCCGGGCTTGCCCGGGATCAAGGTTTCAAGGTTCTGATCGCGAGCCGCGGCGCGGAGGCCGTGGAGCTTACACGCCAATATACGCCGACCGCGATCTCCTTGGATGTCTTTTTGCCCGATATGCTGGGCTGGAATGTGCTCAGCCAGCTCAAGCAGACTCCGGCAACGCGTCATATTCCGGTTCAGATCGTCACCGCCGACGAGGATCGGCAGCACGGCTTGTCGCGAGGTGCATTCTCGTTCCTGACCAAGCCAGCGAACGCTCATGAACTTGAAAATGAGCTGGCGCGGATTCGCAACTATGCGGGACGCAGCCGCAAGCGGCTGCTCGTTGTCGAAGACAACGACGCCGAACTGCTCAGCATCCGGACATTGCTCGGTCACGATGACATCGAGATCAAAAGCGCAAGCACCGGGAAAGAATGTCTGGATGCAATTCGCTCCGAGCCGTTCGATTGCGTCGTCCTCGACTTGCGTCTGCCCGACGTATCCGGTTTCGAGGTTCTGAAAAAGATCGCGTCGGAATCCGAACTTGCGGATATTCCGGTGGTCGTATTCACCGGCCGCGAGCTGACCGCTGAAGAGGATACGCTCCTTCATTCGATGGCACGCAGCATCGTCGTCAAGGACGTCAAGTCACCGGAACGGCTTTTGGATGAAACGTCACTTTTCCTGCATCGCGTCGTTTCCAGTCTGCCTGAAGACAAGCAGCGCATGTTGCAACGACTTTACAACACCGATGAACCGCTTGCGGACCGCAAGGTTCTTCTCGTGGACGACGATGCCCGCAACGTGTTCGCCTTGAGCAGTGTTCTGGAGCGGCGCGGCATGAAAGTATTCACCGCCACGACCGGACTGGAGGCGATCGAGCTGATTCAGAAGACGCCGCAACTAGCAATCGTGCTGATGGATATCATGATGCCGGGTATGGATGGATATCAGGCGATCTCTGCAATCCGAAAGAATCCCCAACACCGACGACTGCCAATCATCGCGCTCACTGCAAAGGCCATGAAGGGGGACCGCGAAAAATGTCTTGAGGCCGGTGCGTCAGACTACCTCGCCAAGCCGGTCGATACCGAACAGTTACTGTCGACCTTGCGCAATTGGTTGCACCGGTAGCAGGCGATGGCGACTGACAAGGTCAACATTCTCATAGTCGATGATCAAGCGTCCAAGCTGATCAGTCACAGCGCGGTCCTGCACGATCTCGGCGAAACCATCTTGACTGCGGCAAGCGCGCGGCAGGCATTCGAGATCCTTCTCAAGAACGACGTCGCCGTCGTCCTCATAGACGTCTGCATGCCGGAGACGGATGGCTTCGAGCTGGCGACGATGATTCAGCAACACCCGCGTTTTCAGCGGACGGCAATCATCTTCATTTCCGCTGTTCTCTCGGACGATGTCGACAGGTTGCGCGGTTATCAGGTCGGTGCGGTCGACTACATGTCGGTTCCGGTGATACCGGAGGTCTTGCGCGCGAAGGTCAAGGTCTTTGTCGACCTCTATCGAAAGACGCACCAACTCGAGCAACTCAACCGCAATCTCGAGGCTCGGGTGGCGGAGCGCACGGCTGCGCTCGCCGCGTCCACGACTCAACTCCGTCAGGCAGAACAGCTGCGCAGCCTGGCCCTGGCCGCCGGCCAGATGGGCTCCTGGGAATGGAACATTGCAAGCGGAAAGGTCAGTTGGGATCAAGGACAGCACGATATTTTTGGCGTCGAGGCCGGCAGCTTCGTGCCAACGGCACGTGCCGTGAAGGCATTGATCCATCCTGACGACCTGCCTCAGATTCTCGAAACGTTCCATAGCATTACCGCCGGGTCGAAGACCTTTCAGACGGAATTTCGCGTGCGTCGATCGAATGGCGAAATTCGATCGTGCATCGGTGTCGTCGCCGCCAGCTTCAATACCGATAGTCAGTTGATGCGAATTTGCGGCGTAACCGTCGACATCACCGACCGCAAGCGCGCCGAAGAGCATCGCATGCTGCTCGCCGAGGAGGTCGATCATCGTGCTCGCAACGTCGTCGCCGTCATTCAGGCGATCATGCGACTAACTCGCGCGCCCTCGATTGAAGAATACGTGGCTTCGCTCGATGGTCGAATTCACGCCCTGTCAACCGCACATAAGCTGCTGGCGACGTCGCGATGGGAGGGTGCCGACCTGCAACGACTGGTGGATGAGGAATTCGCTCCCTATAAAGGCCGCGACATCAAGCGCGTCGAGATTACCGGTCCTCCGACGATGCTTCCTCCGGCCACCGCCCAGACCATCGCGCTGGCGCTGCACGAACTCGTGACAAATGCCGCCAAATATGGCGCGCTGTCGGTCGACGGCGGGCGGATCGAGGTTAATTGGGAAACATCGGCCCAGCAGGTCACCCTGCGCTGGCTTGAAACGAACGGTCCGCCGACCAGACCCCCAAGCCGTACGGGTTACGGCACCCGCGTGATCAAAAGTGGAATCGAGGGGCAGCTCAATGGGAAGGCCGAATTCGACTGGCAACATGACGGGCTCAAATGCACTCTCATCGTGCCGCGCCCGGGCAACAAAGCCGGCAAGTTGGAGCGCGCGCATGCATTGACCAATGAAGCCTTTCTGACGGGCGTCACGACTTCTAATCGAGCGGGTCCTCAAATATTGATCGTGGAAGACGAGCCGATGATCTCCATGATGCTTACGGACGTCCTCGCTGAGAACGGGCAACGGGTCGATGGGCCCTACTCCAGTCTGGATGAGGCGCTGATCGCCGCGACACATAACGAGCTGAAAGCGGGTATCCTCGACGTCAACGTCAGTGGCGCGTCGGTTTATCCGATTGCGGATATCCTCACCCGACGCAATATTCCCTTCATCTTTGTGACAGGATATGCGTCCGACGCCATCGAGTCGCGATTTCGTAATGTTCCTGTGCTGCAAAAACCCATCGAGCCGCAGCGTGTCTGGGCCGCGCTTTCCCAGCGACAGCACCTAAACGCTTAACAGCTTTTCGAAAGCTCGCCGTCGGCCGCGCTCCGAGTATTTCCAATTATGCGGATATGAAAGAAATCTCTCATTTCTCCAGCATGAGCATGTGAATCGTCGCGCTAACGACAGAAGCGCCGAATGGAGCCCGCGACAGTACGCGCTTCTTCAAGCCACATCCCCCGCCGTCAGGAGATAGGCAAGATCATAGACGCCGGCCCGCCGTGATGTGATGGACAGCGCTGCATCGAGCAGATTATCGATCTCAGCCAGAGCCGCCTTTAGTTCGCGACGGCCGACGCCGTCGACGAGCACCACGGCATCAAAAACATCCTCACCAGTCGCAGCACGGAGCTCGCTTTCGCGAGTCTTGACCCGCGTAATCTGCGGCGCAGCCACTCCAAGATGCGCCGCGCAGATCCCTTTCAAACAGACGATTTTGTGGGCCAGGATGTCGGCGGCCGCTTCGAATCCGGTCAGCGCATCCTCGCTCATGTCAAGCCTGATTGTCGCCATCGCACCGCCAATTCCGCGGCCAGTGCTGGCGGACAGAATACAGGCCGACCGCGCCAAGTTACGGAAAGCTGGCTGCGTGCGGTTGCTCCAATGCGTCGGGTTGTTGAGCCGTGCCCGATAGTCATCCGAGCCCAACACTTCCAACGTGCGCGTCTCATAGAGCGTAAACCAGCGCTGATGCTGCAAGCTCCAATCCACGGCGCGCCTCCCGACCAGGAAGCCCGGAACGCCGAGCCGCTCCGGCATGTGTTGACGCGTGTGCCAGTCGCTGTATTCGGCCTCATCGCTCGATTCGATGTCGTGCCAGATCGCCATGAAGGCTCTACCTTTGAGTGGCATCACTCGCTCCCCCTAAGATGTGGCGCAGCTACACCGACACGGAGCACCGCAAGCCAGTCGCTTACGCAAGCAGATCGAGCATCGCGCGCGTTGCGATACGATAGCCGTTTGGCCCAAGGCCGGCGACAACGGCTGTCGCCACCTTTGAAACGAAGGAATTATGGTAGTAGCTCTCGCGCTTATGGATATTGGAAATGTGCAGCTCGATGATGGGCCCCGTGAACATCTTGAGCGCATCAAGCACCGCAATCGAGGTGAACGTCCAAGCGGCCGGATTGATGATGATGCCGGCTCCGGCGCCATCGGTCGCCTCGTGGATCCACTCGATCATCTGCCCTTCGCTGTTGGTCTGCCGGAACTCAAGCGGTTGGTCGCCGGCTTCCTCGCGGCAGATCACTTCGATCTCGGCGAGTGTGGTGCGGCCGTAAATATCTGGCTCGCGTTTGCCGAGCCGATTGAGGTTAGGGCCGTTGAGGACGTAGATCGGTTTGGTCAT
>CAZNTY010000386.1:0-7817 GCA_964576085.1 uncultured Undibacter sp.
GCGCTTCGTCCTCTTCGGTGCTTTCGTCCGTATCAGGCAGGCTGTCGGGCGGCACGGCACTCTGGTCCTCGCGCCGCAGGTCTTCCGGCAACGCCTCTGACTCCGGCGGCAGGGAATCCGGCGGCGCTGGGGACGGTTGGCGCGGCGCCTGGGGTTTTGGCGGCATGACGACCTCCCTTTACCGCTTCAACGTCGGCCCCACGCGGGCGGTTCCTCAGGAGCCGACCACGCTGCCGCCGTTCGGGTGGAGCACCTGTCCGCTGATGTAAGAGGCTTCATCGCTCGCCAGGAACACATAGCAAGGCGCAACCTCGTTCGGCTGGCCAGGCCGTTTCATCGGTGATCCGGCGCCATGATGCGCGACGCGGTCGCGCTCGAACGACGCCGGGATGAGAGGAGTCCAGATCGGCCCTGGTGCAACCGCATTGACGCGAATGCCGTCGCCGATCAGTGCCTGAGACAGCGAGCGCGTGAAGGCGACAATCGCACCTTTCGTCGCGGAGTAATCAAGCAACGTCTTATGACCCTGATAGGCCGTGACAGAGGCGGTGTTGATGATGCAGCCGCCTTCCTTCATGTGCCGGAGCGCATGCTTGGCCATGAAAAAGAAGCTGAAGATGTTGGTGCGAAAGGTACGCTCGATCTGCTGCGCGTCGATGTCGCGGATATCCTTGGTCTCGTGCTGCTCGCCGGCGTTGTTGACGAGAATGTCGAGATGACCGAACCGCTTGATGGTTTGCGAAACCGCCTTTTCACAGAAATCTTCGTCGCCGACGTCGCCTGCCATCGCCAGCGCCTCGCTGCCTTCGGCACGCACCGCCTCGCAGGTTTCCTCGGCGTCCTTCTTTTCCTCGAGATAGCAGATCGCAACCTTGGCGCCTTCGCGCGCCATTGCCACGGCCACCGCGCGGCCGATGCCGCTGTCCCCGCCGGTGATCAGTGCGACCTTGTCGCGCAGACGGCCTGCGCCGGCGACCTTCGGCTCGTAATCGGGCTTAGGCCGCATCTCATGCTCGCGGCCCGGCTGGTGATGCTGCTTCTGGGCCGGCATCGTCGCGGTGTCTGACATGGTGTCTGACATGGGCGTCCTCCGAAACTTCGGAGGAAAACGCCCGGCCGGGACCGCCGTTCCGCGGGCGTCAGGCGAACTCGAGAATTATCGCGTCGACGGCAAGGCTGTCGCCCGGCTTGGCGCGGATCGCCTTCACAGTTCCGTCGATCTCGGCGCGCAGCACATTCTCCATCTTCATCGCCTCGACCACCGCGACAGTCTCGCCGGCCTTGACCTCCTGGCCTTCCCTGACCGCGATCGAGACGACGAGCCCGGGCATCGGGCATTTGACCTGCTTGCCGCTATCGGCGCCCTGCTTGACCGGCATCAGCCGCGCATAGGCCGCCTCGCGCTCGGTGAAGACGTAGGCGTTCGTCTCGACGCCGCGGTGCGACAGCGCAAAGCCGTTTGGGATCGTGCGGACCTGCACCGCAACCTGTTTCCCATCGACCGCGCCCTGCCACAGCACCTCGCCCGGCTTCCAGTCGGATGTCAGCACGACTGCCTTGCCTTGACTGAAGGCGACCTGGATCGCGCCGTCATGACGGCTGATTTCGAGCGCGATTTCGTCGCCGCCGAGCCACACGGCGCGCCGGCTCTCGCGCCTGACCGCTCGGCCGTTCATTTGGCCGGAAATCAGCCGCTTGCGCCCGCCGAGCACGAGATCGACCGCCGCGGCCACCGCCGCCAATAGCTTTGCATGCTCGCCTCGTGGCGTCTGGGGATGGAAGCCGGCGGGAAATTCCTCGCCGATGAAGCCGGTCGACAGCCGGCCGTCGCGCCAGCGCGGGTGCGCCATCAGCGCAGCAAGGAACGGGATGTTGTGGCGGATGCCGTCGATCACAAAGGCGTCGAGCGCATCGGATTGCGCGTCGATCGCCTGAGCCCGCGTCGGCGCATGCGTAACGAGTTTGGCGATCATCGGGTCGTAGTAGAGCGAGATCTCGCCGCCTTCATAGACGCCGGTGTCGTTGCGCACGGTGACGCCGCCCTCGCTGCGCTCGGCCGGCGGCCGATAGCGCGTCAGCCGGCCGGTGGAGGGCAGAAAGTTGCGATATGGATCCTCGGCATAGATGCGCGTCTCGACCGCCGCGCCGTTGAGTCGGACGTCGCTTTGCCTGAGTGCCAGTTTCTCGCCGGCCGCGACGCGGATCATCTGCTCGACGAGGTCGATGCCGGTGACGAGCTCGGTCACGGGGTGCTCGACCTGGAGCCGGGTGTTCATCTCCAGGAAATAGAAGCTCCGGTCCTGGCCGGCGACGAACTCGACGGTGCCGGCGCTGTCGTAGCCGACCGCCTTGGCCAGCGCGGCCGCCTGCTCACCCATTTTCTTCCGGGTAGCCTCATAGATCATAGGCGACGGCGCCTCCTCGACCACCTTCTGGTTGCGGCGCTGGATCGAACATTCACGCTCGCCGAGGTAGATGACATTGCCATGCTTGTCGCCGAGCACCTGGATCTCGACATGCCGGGGGTCGGTGATGAACTTCTCGATAAAGACGCGGTCGTCGCCGAACGAGGCTTTTGCTTCCGAGCGGGCGCGAGCAAAACCCTCCGCGACCTCGGCCTTGTTGTGCGCGATGCGCATGCCCTTGCCGCCGCCGCCGGCCGATGCCTTGATCATCACCGGGTAGCCGATCTCTTCGGCGATGGCGACCGCCTGGTTGTCGTCCTCGATCACGCCGAGATGGCCGGGCACGGTTGAAACTCTCGCCTTCGCGGCCGCCTTCTTCGATTCGATCTTGTCGCCCATCGCCGCGATCGCCTTGGGGTTGGGGCCGATGAAGACGATGCCGGCTGCCTCCAGCGCCTTGGCGAAGGCCTCGCGCTCGGACAGGAAGCCATAGCCCGGATGCACCGCCTCGGCGCCGCTCGCCTTGCAGGCCGCCACGATCTTGTCGATCGACAGGTAGCTTTCGGCGGCGGGCGGCGGGCCGATCGCGATCGCCTCGTCGGCCAGCGCGACCTGCAGCGCGTCCCGGTCGGCCTCGGAAGAGACCGCGACGGTCGAGATGCCCATCCGCCGCGCGGTTTTTATGATCCGGCAGGCGATCTCGCCGCGGTTGGCAATGAGGATGCGCTTGAACATTCGGGGTTGTTAATAAACGACGGCCGGGACAACCTGTTTAGCGCACTCATGCGCGAGCGCAAAATATTCATACGGCCAGCGTGTGCGACAGTGTAACCTTTCTCGCCTGTGCCGCATTTTTGCAAATTCTGCCTCCTTACGCGGTTCCCCAATGCGGCCTATATTCCGGGCGAGCCAAGATCGGTCGCAAGACCGGCGCGGTTTCACCTGCACGATTAGGAGATCAAGATCATGGCACTCGCGATTGGCGACACCGCTCCGGATTTCGAGGCGGAAACCACCGAAGGAAAAATCCGCTTCCACGACTGGCTGGGAAATTCATGGGGCGTCCTGTTTTCGCATCCGAAGGATTTTACGCCGGTCTGCACCACCGAGCTTGGCACCATGGCGCGGCTCAAGCCGGAGTTCGACAAGCGCAATGCCAAGATCATCGGCCTGTCCGTCGACCCCGTCGACAACCACAAGAAATGGGCGACCGACATCAAGGATGTGGTCGGCTTCGCGCCGAACTATCCGATGATCGGCGACACTGACCTGTCGATCTCCAAAGCCTATGGCATGCTGCCCGCGTCAACGAACGGCACCTCGGAAGGCCGCACCCCGAACGACAACCAAACGGTGCGCAATGTCTTCATCATCGGGCCGGACAAGAAGATCAAGCTGATCCTGGTCTATCCGATGTCGACCGGCCGCAATTTCGACGAGGTGCTGCGCGTGCTCGATTCCCTGCAGTTGACCGCACAACACCGCGTCTCGACGCCGGCCAACTGGAAGCAGGGCGAGGACGTGATCCTTGGCGGCGCCATTACCGACGACGAGGCCAAGAAGCTCTATCCGCAGGGCTGGAAGACGCCGAAGCCGTATATTCGCGTGGTGCCGCAGCCGCGCGGCTGACCTTTCCAAAAGAATCTGCGACAAAAGGCGCGGACAACTATCCGCGCCTTTTTCTTTGAGCCCTTCCGATGAGTGCCGATCCGCAACAGCAGCCACCTTTCGCCGAACTCCTGGGCATAAAGATCACCTCGGCGACACCCGAGCGCGTCACCGCCGAGCTGAAAGTGCATGATGCACTCAATAACCGCTTCGGCATCATGCATGGCGGCGCCATCATGGCGCTGGCCGACAACTGCGGCGGCACCGCGACCTCCGCCAATCTCAAGGAGGGCCAGACCACGACGACGATCGAGAGCAAGACCAATTTCTTCGCCGCGGTGCCGATCGGCGACACCGCCTATGCCGAATGCACGCCGCTGCATCGCGGCCGCACCACGATGGTCTGGCAGACACGAATTACGCGCGGCGACGGCCGCCTGTGCGCGCTGGTGACGCAGACGCAGCTCGTTCTGACAGCCAAGACCTAACGGCCTGCTCTGCCTCGGCTGACAATGAAAACGCCTGCCGCGCAGACCACCATGCCGGCGATCGACAGCAGGTCGAGCCTCTCGCCGAACAGCCCATAGGCCATCACCGAGGTCACGGCCGGCACGAGATACAGCAGGCTGCCGAACCTCGCCGCCGACGTGCGCCGGATCAGCCAGTACATCAGGCCGACCGCGCCGAACGACAGCACCAGCACCAGCCACGCAATCGCAAAGACCAGCTCTCCGGTCCAGTGGATGACGTGCGTCTCAAACACCAGCGCCGCCACGGCGAACGGCACCAGCGCCGCCGCATACTGCACCAGATTGCCGCTTCGCCAATCGACCGCGCCGCTGTGCCGCTTCTGATAGAGCGTGCCGAGCGTGATGCTGACAAGCGAGGCGAAGCTCGCGCACCAGCCGAGCACGGTGCCACCCCCGATCATGGTGCGGTCGTGCAGGACGAGTGCGACGCCGACGAGACCAAGCGCGAGACCAAACCATTGGACCGCGCTGACCCGCTCGCCAAGCCAGCGGCTGGCGATGGTCGACATCAGGATCGGCTGCAGCCCCGGAATCAAGGCCGAGATTCCGGCCGGCACGCCCTGGCTGATCGCCAGGAATACGCCGCCGAGATAAGTGCCATGCACCAGCAAGCCCGTCACGACGCTGTGGCGCGCCTGCGCGGCATTCGGCAGAGGCACCCGCCAAAGCCAGACGATGAGCAGATGCAGCATGACGACGAAAGCCATGCGCAGGGTCAGGAAAGTGAAGGGCTCGATGTAAGGCAGGCCGTATTTGGCACCGATGAATCCGGTGCTCCACAGGAATACGAACATCAACGGCGCCGCGGCGACCGCAACGGTGTTGAGACGCATTCCAGACTCTTTCCAATGTGCCTGCGTAATTCGTCTGTCCTATAGCATTCCGGCTGCGCTGCCGCGCAAATTCCGTCATGCGCGCCTCCGGCACCGAATCACGACAATCTGGATATGTGACGGAAATCACTCGACGCTCGCCTCGCAACGCGACAAAATCGGCCGGGCGATTTGGGAGGGGACTGTTTTCCGTGAGTCTTTACGACAATGCCCGCGACGTCGTGCGGTCGGTTTATGACGCCCGGATCGATACTCCGCCGATTCTCGATACCGACCATTACTTTCCCGCCGCCAGGGATTTCGTCGCCAAGTGGCAGGACATCCGCCGCGAGGCACTCGAGGTGCGGCGCGATCTCGCCAAGGTGCCGCGCTTCCACGAGCTGATGAAGGAGCAGGCTGATATCTCGGCGAACGACGGCCGCGACTGGCGCATGTTCATCATGCGCGCCTACGGCGTGGACGTCCCGGAGAACCTCGCGCGCTGCCCGACGGTGAAGGCGCTGATTGAGCCGCGGCCGGAGGTGATGTCGTGCGCGCTGTCGTTCCTGGCGCCGGGCAAGCACATTCCGAAGCACCGCGGGCCGTTCCGCGGCATCCTGCGTTTCCATCTCATCCTGTCCATGCCGCGCACCGAGACCGGCGACGTTGCCGCCATCCTCGAGATCGACGGCAAGCCTTATCGGCTCAGCGACGGCGACTGCCTGCTGTGGGACGACACCTTCCCCCATGAAGTGTGGAACCGGTCGGAAGAGGTGCGTATCGCCCTCCTCCTCGACGTGTGGCGGCGTGAGATGCCTTACGACATGGAGTTGCTGTCGCGCCTCGTCGTCTCGGTGGTCAAGCTCGGGATGAAGTGGAACGGCGTCAGCTATAGCGGCTGAAACCTTCCGCGTTTGGAACCCGGGCGCCGCTCGCGGGATTGATCCGCAGGAGGTGGCGCCATGACCGATCTGCGACCGGACAAACCGCCGAGCGAGCCCCGAGAACCGGGGCCGCAGCCGGATCCGATGCTCAAGCCAGGACGCCGCGGCAGCGGATGGATCTGGTTCATCGTCGTGGTCGCGGTGATCGTTGTGGTCGGCACGCTCTACGCGCTCAATCCGCCGTCGCGGCAAAACACGGCAAACGATGCGGCGCCGCCGCAGACCACCGGCCAGAGCGCGGCGCCATCCCTGCCCAACGCATCAGGCCGCAACACCAGCGGCGCGCCGCCCGAGCAGACGCCGCCGAGTCAGGGCAATCCGTCGCGCTGAGGTCGTCACCTGAGGAATCCCCCTCGCCGATCGGCCCACGATCGCCGTTGGCGAACCGTTGGTTCGTCGCCACGCCGGTGACGGCTAACCTCCTATGCGGGCTCAACTGCGACTCTCATTTTGCGGTTGAGCAGCTGCGAGATCTTTTGCGCAACGCTCTTTTTCTTCGACGGCCCGAACTCACACTGGCCGCAAATGTCCATTGAGGCGCGGCGTGTCGCCAGCATGTCGACGAATTGTCTGCGCTTTTGCCCGGCGACGATCTCGCTCCAGCGATGAGTGCGCAGATTGCCGAAATCGCCGGCATTGGGGTGCGCGCAGCACGGGACGACAGTGCCCTCCTGGTTGACGAACAGCTCACGGGTGTCCTCGAGATACGAGCAGACGCCCTCGACCGGCCTCCACTCCCGCCCGGCGTGGCTTTCGGCGCCGCCGACCAGATTCAGCCAGCGGCGGAATTCAGGCTCGAAGCCGCGCGGCTCGAGCACCGCGCGCCATCGCGCCTGGTCCTCAGGCTTGAAATAGACCGTCCGCGTGATGAGCTTCAGGTCCGGCGCGTATTGGTCGCGCAGCTCATGGACCTTATCGAGAAATGCAATCAGGGTTTCCCATTTGCCGGGCGGCCGGAAGCGCTCATAGGATTCCGGCGTGCCGTCGCCGTCGCAACTGACCGACAGCCGGTTCAGCACACCGCTTTGAAAGACCGCCTTGAGTTGATCCCACCGCACGAACTGCGCGTTGGTCGACATCTCGACCATGCCGATCTTGAACCGGGGGGCGGTCCGGAGCACCTCGAAGATGGCAGGCAGGTTATCGTGCAACAGGGGCTCGCCGTAGTTGAAAACACGGAACAGCCCGACGGAGTCGATATCGATGTTGCGCAGGCACTGCGCGAAGACATCCGGCTTGATACGGGTGACCTTGGGCAGGATCGTTGAATTGGGACAGCCGACGCAGCGGAGCTGGCAGCCACCGACGATGTCAAAATGAATTTTATCCAGGGTCGGACGTTGCCACGGTCGCATCAAGGGTCCTCTCCAGACGCAAGATTCGTGCTCCCCCTGCAAGAAAATAGCATGGCCTCAACGGACAGACGAGCGTTCCGCATCTCCTTTCGCAGCCAAGCCGAACGGGAACTTTTATACGGCCTCACTTGAGGAACGCCTCGTCGATCGGCACGCGATAGCC
>CAZNTY010000387.1:0-3509 GCA_964576085.1 uncultured Undibacter sp.
AGCCGACATGGTCAAGAAGCTGCGGGTTTCACTCGCCCTGCAGCCGGTCGTGACCGCGATGTTCGCCAACTCGCCATTCACCGAGGGCAAGCCCAACGGCTTCCTGTCGATGCGCTCGGAGATCTGGCGCGACACCGACAACCAGCGCGCCGGCATGCTGGCCTTCGCCTTCGAACCCGGCATGGGTTTCGAGCGCTACGTCGACTACGCGCTCGACGTGCCGATGTATTTCGTCAAGCGCGGCGATCGCTATATCGATGTTGCTGGCAAGTCGTTCCGCAAGTTCTTCGATGGAAAGCTCGACGAACTGCCGGACGAGCGGCCGACAGTGTCGGACTGGGCCAATCACGTCAGCACGATCTTTCCCGAGGTGCGGCTCAAACGCTATCTCGAGATGCGCGGCGCCGACGGCGGGCCGTGGCGGCGTCTGCCGTCGCTCACCGCCTATTGGGTCGGCCTGCTTTACGACGAGGATGCGCTCGAAGCGGCATGGCAAATGGTGAAGGACTGGACCGCCGCGGAACGGCAGACGCTGCGCGACGAGGTGCCGCGGCGCGGCTTCAAGGCCACGATCCGCGATACCAACGTGTTCACGTTGGCGCAGGAGACGCTGCGGCTGGCGCGGCGCGGGCTGGAGCGGCGGGCGCGGCTCGACCGCAACGGCCGCGACGAGACTCGCTACCTGCGACCGCTCGAAGAGATCATCGCCCGCGGCATCACGCCGGCCGAGGAATTGCTGGAGAAGTATTTCAACGAGTGGAACGAGTCTGTCGCGCCGCTTTACGACCAGTATGCGTATTAGCTTCAAATTAGGCTGTCATGCCCGCGACGGCGGGCATCCAGCAAATATCGCGCTTCATTGATTACTGGATCACCCGCTTTCGCGGGTGATGACAGCGGAGGATGGGACGCTTGGCCAAAGGCACCCCCGCGACCGTGGCGCTCGAACAGTCCGGCGTCGCCTTCACGCTGCACGAATATGACTACGACCCGGATGCCGCCAAAGTCGGGATGCAGGCGGCGGAAGCGCTTGGCATCGAGCCGGCACGGCTGCTCAAGACGCTGATGGCGCGCGCCGGAGACGTGGTCTGCGTCCTGATCGCGTCCGACCGTGAGGTCAACCTGAAAAAGCTCGCGTCCGCGGCCGGCGCAAAGCACGCCGCCATGCTCGGCGCTGCCGACGCCGAGCGCATCACCGGCTACCGCGTCGGCGGCATCTCGCCGTTCGGGCAGCGCCGGCGCGTGCCGGTGTTCATCGACAAGGCGGCGCTGGCGTTCCCCAAGCTGGTGATGAACGGCGGCCGTCGCGGCCTGCAGGTCGAACTTTCAGCCGCCGACGTCATGCGCGTGCTCGGCGCGACGGTGGCGGAGCTAACATAGGAGTCATTCCGGGGCGCGAGCGGAGCTCGCGAGCCCGGAATCCATAACCACAAACCTATCGAGTGATTGCCGGATAGAGATCATCCCAATTCGGGTTATCTTCTTCGATCAACCGAATTTTCCAGTCCCGGCGCCATTTCTTAAGTTCTTTTTCTCGCGTGATTGCAGTTGGCGGATCGTCATAGGTTTCATACCAAACGAGCTTCACAACATCATAACGCGCGGTAAAGCCACGCACGGTTTTGGATTTATGCTCGTAGATACGTCGAACGAGATCGTTCGTAACGCCAAGGTACAGCGTTCCATGTTTACGACTGGCAAGAAGATACACGTACATCAAAAGCTGGGGTTATGGATTCCGGGTCCGGCGCTTCGCGCCGTCCCGGAATGACCGCCAATAATTAACTATTCCGCCGCCTGGGCCGCTTCGGTCAGATTGTCGAGTGAGGAGACGATGTGCTCGGCCAGCGCATCGGCAAGCGCCGAGCTCTCATGCGGATTGCGAACGAGACCAATGCGGCAGTCCGGCAGTTCCGGAAATCCTTCCGCCGCAGTCAGCACGCGCATGCCCGGCCGCAGGCCGGACTCAGCTAGAACGGAAATCGCCAAGCCCGAGAGCACCGCCGCAGCCACCGCGCCGGCGTTCGAGCTCGAATAGAGGATGCGGTAGGGCCGGTTGATGCTTTCCAGCGTCTCGATCGCCATGCGTCGCCACGCGCATGACGGCCGGCCGAGCGCGAGCGGCAGCCGCTCCTCCATGTGCGTCGGATGGCGGTTTGAGGTCACCCACAGCAGACGCTCGCGGCGGAACGTCTCTGACGCGCGCTTGCTCTCGCAGTTGGTGATGATGGCGAGGTCGAGTTCGTTGCCGTCGATGCGCTCGAGCAGGTCGACAGACGGCTCGCAGATCACCGACAGCTCGACGCCGGGATAGGCTCGCGAGAACCGTGCCATGATCTCGGGCAGGTAACGGTCGGCATAGTCGTCCGGAACGCCGAGCCGCACGCGGCCGGACAGCCCGGCGTCGGAGAACGCCGCCACCGTCTCCATGTTGAGCTTGACGATGCGCCGCGCGTAGTCGAGCAGGCGCTGTCCGTCCTCGGTGAGCTTCGAGGCGCGCCCATCACGGGCAAAGATCGCGCGGTTCAGCCGCTCCTCCAGCCGCTTCATCTGCATCGACACCGCCGACTGGGTCTTGTTCACGACCTCGGCCGCGCGGGTGAAGCTGCCGCTTTCGGCGATGGCGATGAAAGTGCGGAGCTGGTCGATGTCGATCAAAGCGGTCATGGCAGCTATCCTGTTTGCCGGCCGAGACCGGCCGTTGCAGTGCGAGAAAGCCGCGTTTGGCGCGGGCGTTTCTGGTCGCCCCATTACATCATTTCAGCTAATCAGTCAGATTAAAAACATTCGTTTCACTAATCAATAGGTGCGGTGCATATAGGCAGCGCACCCGGATTCGGGCGGGGCTTTCGGGTGGTTTGACCCCGGGTTGAGGCCGATTTTGCGGGCCTGAACCACACCTACGGAGACTGAAAATGCGGACCTACTTCCCTGTTTTGCCGATCGGCGTCTCGACCGTGGGACGTGGATTGGCCGCCCTCTCGACCGCATTGATCCGGCAGCTCAAAGCCCTGATCCGTGCCCGCCGCAACCGCCGGGCCGCCGGTGCGCTGGCTGGCCTCGACCGCCGGATGCTCAAGGACATCGGCATCACCCGCGCCGACCTCAACGATGCGTTTTCCTCGCCGTTCTGGGAGGATCCGACGTCCCTGCTTCGCGAGCGTGCGATCGAGCGGCGGATGAACCGCCGGATGCTGCGCGGGGTGATCCGGACTCCCGAGCCGGAACCAGGCTTCACGCGCCCGCGGTTCGACCGGCCGTCGCGTCAGGCGATCTGAACACACCGATAACGGCCGACCCCTCTCATCGGCCGTTCGACCTTCGCTGCGATCATCCCCTCTTGCGGCAAGGTCTCTGCGCCCGTCGTCCCCAACGGCGGGCGCATAATTTTTAATGCACGGCGGTGAAGAAGCGGGCAAAGCGCAGACCTGCCGGCCATTGCCAGATCGGCCGGTCGCGCATGGTCAGGTCCCAGGAGCCGACCAGCGCATCGACGCGGCCGACCAGAT